>DAONOU010000001.1:0-30781 GCA_035409265.1 Arachnia sp.
ATGCCGTTCAGCTCGTCGACCTCGAGGCCCGAGTCGTCGGCGACGGCGACCAGCCCGGTCTCGCGCGCGGCGGCGGTCGCCTTGAGGAACGCGTTGCCCTCGAACGTGCGCTCGGTCTCCTCGGGTTCCGGGTAGCGGGCGAGGTCGGCGAGGCCGAGCACCTCGACGCCCACTCCCCCGGCGTCCAGCATGCGGCGCAGCTCGGCGAGCTTCTTGGGGTTGTTCGTCGCGAGGACGACGCGCTCCGGGAGCCTCATGCCAGCGCCTCCTGCTGGATGCGGGAGAGTTCGGCGCAGCCGGCGGCTCCCAGGTCGAGGAGGACGTCCAGCTCGGCCCGGCTGAACGGCGTCCCCTCCGCGGTGCCCTGCACCTCGATGAAGGCGCCGGAGCCCGTCATGACGACGTTCATGTCGGTCGAGGCCTCCGAGTCCTCCTCGTAGCGCAGGTCCAGCAGCGCCTGGCCCGCCGAGTCGAACCCGACGGAGACGGCGGACACGGAGTCTCGCAGCGGCTCGCCCTTCAGCGCGCCGAGCGTCCGCAGGTGCGCGACGGCGTCGGCCAGCGCCACGTACGCGCCGGTGATCGCCGCGGTGCGGGTGCCGCCGTCGGCCTGGAGGACGTCGCAGTCGAGGACGATCGTGTTCTCGCCCAGCGCCTTGTAGTCGATGACGGCGCGCAGCGAGCGGCCGATGAGGCGGGAGATCTCGTGCGTGCGGCCGCCGATCTTGCCGCGGACGGCCTCGCGGTCCGAGCGGGTGTGCGTGGCGCGCGGCAGCATCGAGTACTCGGCCGTGACCCAGCCGAGGCCCGAGTCCCTGCGCCAGCGCGGCACGCCCGTCGTGACGGAGGCGGCGACGAGGACGCGCGTGCGGCCGAACTCGACGAGCACGGACCCCTCTGCGTGGTCGAGCCAGTTCCGCGTGATGCGGACCTCACGCAGCTCGTCGGGGCGGCGTCCATCGATGCGGGTCGAAGTCATGGCGCTTAACGTACCTCAGCGCGGGCAGGCGCAGCGCTCGGGCGCGGGGACGTCGTGGAGGGCGTCCTCGATGTGCTCGCCGCAGCCCGCCCAGGTGGGCTTGCCGCACGCGTTGCAGGTGACCTTCTTGCACATGGGATTTCTCCTTCTCTAGAGGGCGATGGTGGTGGCGTTGCTGACGAAGCCGCCGAGGAGGCGGCGGCCGATGCCCTGGAAGTCGTGGGCGTCGCCGGTGGTGAGGAAGGTGCGCGTGGCCTCGCGGGGCTGGTGGCGCAGCAGCCCGGCCTGGGTGAGCTGGGCGTAGGTCGACTGCGCGCACGCCTCCGCCGACGACACCAGCGTCACCCCGTTGCCCAGCACGTAGCCGATCACGCCGCTCAGCAGCGGGTAGTGCGTGCAGCCGAGGATGAGGGTGTCGGCCTGCGCGCGCTTGATGGGTGCCAGGTACTCCTCCGCGACGGCGAGCAGCTCGTCGCCGCCGGTGATGCCTGCCTCGACGAACTCGACGAAGCGCGGGCACGCCTCGGCCGTAAGGGTGACGTGCGGCGCGATGGCGAAGGCGTCCTCGTACGAGCCCGAGCTGACCGTCGACCGCGTCGCGATCACGCCCACCCGGGCGTTCCTCGTCGCGGCGACGGCGCGGCTCGCGGCGGGGAGGACGACCTCCGTGATGGGCACGTCGTAGCGCTCACGCGCGTCCCTGAGCGCCGCCGAGGACGCCGAGTTGCAGGCGATGACCAGCGCCTTGACGCCGCGCTCGACGAGGTGGTCGAGGCCCTGCAGCGCGAACCGCCGCACCTCCGCGATGCTGCGGGGGCCGTAGGGGGCGCGGGCGGTGTCGCCCAGGTAGACGAAGTCCTCGTTGGGGAGCTGCTCGACGAGCGAGCGCAGCACGGTGAGGCCGCCGAAGCCGGAGTCGAAGACGCCGATCGGCCGGTCCAGCGCCGTCACCGCCCCGCCCCGCGGGGCTCGAACTGCTCGGGGTCCAGGCTCATGTTGTCGGAGAGGCAGGCGGCGCGCATCTCCAGCAGGTCCTCGATGAGGTAGGCGAGCCACTCGATCAGGTCGACGAGGCCCGGGTTGGACGCCATGATCTCCTCGTTGGGCCGCGCCTGGCGCCCCGGCCCCGCGACCTCGGCGTACCAGAAGAGCCGGAGCGCGCCGAGCGTCTTGGCCCAGTCGTCGGCGGCGTCGAGCCTCACGGGCACATGGCCCGCCCAGGCGTCGAGGTCGGCGAGGACGCGATCGGAGGCCTCGATCCTGGCACGGGCCTGGCCGTGGATGGAGTCGCGCCAGAACTCGTCGGCGCCCTTGTCGTCGGCGATGGCGGGCGGGAACAGGCGCGCGAGCCGGTTGTTGCCCAGCATGCGGTTGGTGGGGTCGTCGGCGAGGTCTGCGACGATCTGCTCGAACGGGTCGTCGCTCGGCGGCGGCAGCAGCTCCCGCAGGTGCGACTGGTAGAAGCCGATCATGGCGCGCAGCCCGCCGTCCCTGCCGTCGCAGCCGTCGAAGGCCCACACGATCGCGTCGCCCGAGAGCGTCATGCCTGCTCCATCGTTGCCCAGAGGTTGTAGCCCTGCATGGCGAGCACGTCGCGCTCCATCTCCTCGCGGTTGCCCGACGACACGACGGCCTTCCCGTGGTGGTGGACCCGCAGCATCAGCTCCTCGGCGCGCTCGCGCGGGTAGGTGAAGTACTCCTGGAACACGTAGGTGACGTAGCTCATGAGGTTGACGGGGTCGTCCCAGACGATGGTGACCCACTGCCGTAACTCGGCGGGCGCCTCCGCCGGGCGCTCGGCGACCCGGGTGTCGCCGACGGGCTGTGTGGTCATGGACCTAACAATGCCGCGTTCGGCCAAACCTCGCCAGCGGACACGGGCATTCGGACGGGGCGACGCGCGGGGCACTAGCATGCCCGGCATGACAACGGCGCTGCTGACCGATCAATACGAGCTGACGATGGTGCGGGCCGCCATGGACGCGGGCACCGCGAACCGGCGGAGCCTCTTCGACCTCTTCACCCGCCGCCTGCCCGAGGGCCGCCGCTACGGCGTCGTCGCCGGCCTTGGCCGCGTGATCGACGCGATCGGCGAGTTCTCGTTCGGCGAAGCCGAGCTCGGCTTCCTGCGCGACCGCGGCATCGTCACCGACGACCTCGCCCATTGGCTCGCCAACTACCGCTTCACCGGGGACATCTGGGGTTACCCGGAGGGCGAGGTGTACTTCCCCGGCTCCCCGGTCCTGTCCGTCGAGGGCACGTTCGCCGAGGCCTGCATCCTGGAGACGGTGCTGCTCAGCATCTACAACCACGACGCCGCCATCGCCGCCGCAGCCTCGCGCATGACCGCCATGGCCGGCGACCGCAGCTGCGTCGAGATGGGGTCGCGCCGCACGCACGAGGAGGCCGCCGTCGCCGCCGCCCGCGCCGCCTACCTCGCGGGATTCACCTCCACCTCCAACCTCGAGGCGGGTCGACGCTACGGGATCCCGACCATCGGCACGGCGGCGCACTCGTTCACGCTGCTCTTCGACACCGAGGAGGAGGCGTTCGGCGCGCAGCTGCACACGCTGGGCGAGTCGACGACACTGCTGGTCGACACCTACGACGTCGAGAAGGCGATTCGCCTCGCCGTCGAGCTGACCGAGGGTCGGCTGGGGGCCGTGCGCCTCGACTCCGGCGACCTCCCCATCATGGCCCGCCAGGCCCGCGACCTCCTCGACGACCTGGGCGCGACCAGCACCCGGATCATGGTCACCTCGGACCTCGACGAGTGGCAGATCGCGATGCTGCAGGGGGCGCCCGTCGACGGCTACGGCGTCGGCACCTCGCTTGTCACCGGCTCGGGGCACCCGACCTGCGGGTTCGTGTACAAGCTCGTGGCGCGCGCATCGTCGACGGGGGCGGAGATGATCCCCGTCGGCAAGCGCTCCAAGGGCAAGAACACGCTCGGCGGCCGCAAGTTCGCGATGCGCCGGATCGGCCCCGACGGCGCGGAGGCCGAGGTCATCGGCCTCGGCGCCCCTCCGGTCAACGACGGCAACGACCGCGACCTGCTCGTCCCCATCTTCCGCGGCGGCGAGCTGGTGTACACCGCAACGCTCGACGACGCCCGCCGTCGGCACGCCGAGTCGTTGCGCGAGCTACCCCTCGCGGCCCGCCGCATCTCGAAGGGCGACCCGGCGATCGAGACGATCATCCTCGACGAGGTCGGCTCGCGGACCACGAACCCCTACCAGGCGTCCCCGATCGCGACCAACATCTGAGTCGTCCCTCGTCCTCGTTCGAGGACAAGGGACCCGCGAGCTAGGTCTCGACGAGCACCGCCTGAGGATGTGCTCGCACAAGGGCGCGGTCAAGGGTTGCGAGGACGAGGTCCTGCGAGGCGGCCAGGGCAACGAGATAGGCGTCCGTCAGTTGTCGGTATCCGCGCAAGGCCGCGAGGTCGATCTCCAGGTAGGAGACGGAGTCGGCGGTGAACTCGATCTTGGGGTGTGCACGCAGCGCTTCAAGCACCGCCGACGCAGCGGCCGGAGCTTCGCCGCACCGCACGAGGAAACGAAGGAGCGCGCCCTCGACGATCGGACACAGGTAGGCGCTCTCAGCCTCTCGAACGAACCACTCGCTCGCCAGGACATGATGCTCGTGCTCGTGCACCACCAGGGCGATCACCACGTTCGCATCGAGCAGGTAACGGGTCATCGCTCCTCGTCGATCAGGTCGGCGACCTCGGCTGCCGTGATGCTCCTACCGAGCGAGATCACCGGCAGCCCGGTGACCTCGTCCCGTGCGACGCTGAGGGGCGTATCCAGTTGGGCCAGGCCGCGGACGGTCAGCTCCGAGATCATCGCCGACAGCGACAGTCCGCGCTGCTCGGCAAGCTGCTTGGCCCGCGCATGAGCTCGAGGGGGAAGATCGACGGTGGTGCGCATGCCTGCATCATACCTGCATCAGTGAGGATGCAACAGCTTCTCCGCTGCCCACCTGGCGTCTCGCACCCGCGCATTCAGGGGCGGCGGGGCGCTGGGAGCCTGACGCCGCGGCCTGCAAGGACTTACCAGCATCGGCCCCCAACGGGCACGCGCGTGCCCGTTGGGGGCCGATCTTGGCGATTCCTTTCAAGTCCAGCGCGACACCGGCTGCTCGGGCAGGCCGTTCATCACCGCGGCGAGGCGCTGCGGCAGCTGCGCGGCGAACACGTCCTCGAGGCTCATCCGGTGGCCGTTCTGATCGGCGAGCGGAACACGCCAGTTGGGGTACTCGTCGATGGTCCCCGGCTGGTTCTGCGCTCGCCGCTCGCCGACGGCGTCGGTCAGGTTGGCGAGCAACACCTTCGACGGCGTCCGCAGCAGGAAGCGGTGAAGGGCCAGCATGACCTCGACGGGGTCGTCCCGCTTCGCCTCGTCGAGCACGCCGTCGGCGACGAGTTTCCCGAGCCAGTCGGCCTGATCGCGCGCGGCCGCGGCGAGTTCGTCGGAGAGGGGTTCGGTCAGGATGCCGAGCTGATCGCGGAGACGCACATGATCGCCGGCGAGATACCCGAGCGATGGCGGCAGGTCGTGCGTCGTGACCGAGGCCATGCAGTACTCGCGCCACCACTGGGCGTCGAGCGGCTCCCCCTGCATGCCCGCCTCGAACCACAGCACGGAGGTGCCGAGGAGGCCGCGACGGGAGAGGTACTCGCGTACCCAGGGCTCGACGGTTCCGAGATCCTCTCCGACGATCAGCGCCTGCGCGCGCTTGGCCTCGAGCGCGAGGATGCCGACCATCGCCTCGTGGTCGTTGCGCACGTAGGTGCCCTCGTTCGGGCGCCCGCCCACCGGGACCCACCACAGGCGGAAGAGCCCGATGATGTGGTCGATGCGCACGCCGCCCACGCGGCGCAGCGCCGCCGACACCATGGCCCGGAACGGGGCGTAGCTCAGCTCGGCGAGCTTGTCGGGCCGCCACGGCGGCTGGCTCCAGTCCTGGCCCAGCTGGTTGTACTGGTCCGGCGGGGCGCCGACGCTCATCCCCTGCGCGAACACCTCGGGCATCATCCAGGTCTCGGCGCCCATGCGGTTCACTCCGACGGCGAGGTCGGTGACGATGCCCACCGGCATGCCCACCTCGGCCGCGGCGGTCTGCGCGGCCGAGACCTGCGTCTGCGCCACCCACTGGAGCCACTCGAAGAAGTCGACCTCCTGCGCGTGTTCCCTCCCGAACGCCGCGACCTCCGGAGAGCTCGGGCGCTGCAACTCCTCCGGCCAGTCGGCCCACTCCTGGCCGTGCACCTCGGTCAGCGCGCTCCAGACGGCGAAGTTGTGCAGCCCCGCGCCCTCGCGACGGCGGAAGTCGTCGTAGGCGATCCGCCGCGCCGGGCGCATGCCCGCCGCGTGGATCAGGCGCAGCGCGGCCAGCTTCAGCGGCCACACTGCGTTGCGGTCGACGATCCCGGCCTTGACTCCGGCGGCCTTGGCGCGCTTGTGCAGCGCCCGTACCTGGCGCCGCTCGTCGCGGCCCAGCGCACCGAACTCGGGCACCGCCTCGGGGCGGATGTAGATGGGGTTGATGAAGCGCCTGCTCGACGGCAGGTACGGCGACGGCTCCATCGGCGCCACGGCCTGCGCGGCGTGCAACGGGTTGATCAGCACGTAGCCCGCGAACTGCCGGGTGCCGGACCAGATGATGAGGTCCGCGAGGTCCGCGAGGTCGCCGATGCCCCAGGAGCCCTTCGACGTCACGGAGTACAACTGCGTGCCGTAGCCCCAGATCCGCTTGCCGCGCATGGCGGGAGGCAGGCCCACGAACGACGGCGTGACGATCAGCGACGCGCGGTGCTCGCCGTCGACGGCCTTCGCGACGACGTGGTGGTAGCCCGTGGGCAGGTCCGCGCCGAGCCAGAACGTCGCCTCGCCGAGGGCCGCGCCGTCGACGACCCGGTCCGGCGTCGCGTTGTCGCTCTGCCACGCGGGGCGGGTCTCGCCGGACTCCAGCTCGACGTGAACGCGCACCTCGGAGCCCGCAGGGACGTGCACGGCGACGTGGATGCCCTGGCCCTCCTCGGCGACGGTGCAGTGCGGAAGGGTCAGCCGCCAGCGCTCGTCCTCCAGCCGTGCCCACGCGGCGTCGGCGGCCTCGGGGGTGGCGGCGTCGACGTCGAACGCGGCGAGCACGCGAACGATGGTGTCGGCGGGGATGGCCGCGTAGCGGCCCTTCCAGTCCCAGAACTCGCGGGCGATCCCGAAGCGGTCGGCCAGCCGCTCGAGGGCGGGGCTGTATTCAGGCATGGGGGTGCGCTCCTTCGTTGGACGCCATCTTTTTCCGGTAACCTTACCGGATCTTGAGCACGTAGGTGCGCGCGACGAGGTCCTGCAGCGATTGGCGGTTGCGGTTGGCCAGGAGGCAGACCGCGGAAATCAGGGTGAGGTACCAGAGGACGTAGACGAACGCGCCGGCGGTGCCGCGCACGACGGCGGCGCCCCACCCGAGGCGGGCGTCTGGCCCCTCGCCGAGCTTCACGACGCGCAGCCCGGCCGCCATCTGGCCGAGCGTCGCGGACACCGTGCCGAGCATGAGGACGCGGTAGACGATGAACACGATGATGAGCAGCATGGTGAGCTGCGAGTTCGCCGCGTAGAGGTCGGCGGGGATGTCCGGCGGGTCGCCGACGGGGTTCTCGCCCCAGATGACGAAGTCGCGGAGGTAGGTCTCGAACGCGCCGACCATCCTCTCCATCAGCCCGAGCGCAGCAGCCAGCACGCCGCCGATCACCGAGATCAGGATGGCGTCAATCAGGAACGCGAGCAGCCGCCAGCCGAACGCGCCGACGCGCACGCCCGGCACCGGCCCCTGGCCGTGGCCATAGGCACCTTGCTGCTGATTCGGCATTCCCTGCTGGTGCGGCATCGGCTGCTGATAGCCGCGCTGCGGCCCCTGGTACCCACCCTGTTGGGGGTAGCCCTGCTGAGGGTGTCCCTGCGGGGGCGCGCCGTAGGCCGTCGGGTCCATCGGGGGCGGCGCGGGCTTGTCGCGCGTGGCCTGCGACCAGGCGACGCCGTCCCAGAAGCGCTCGCCGTCGGACCCTGCGGGGTCGGGGTACCAACCGGCCGGTGGCTGGGGCGTATTCGTCATGCCCCAGAATCTACCGTGCCTCTCCGACGCCGTAGAGCCACGCGGACAGCTCGCGCTGATTCTTGACGTCCGCGCGGGCGAGCATCCTGCTGAGGCGCTTGTGCACGCCGGAGCTGGTCATAGAGACCTTGGCCGCCATCTCATTCACGCTACGGGTACGCAAGACCAGCTCGAGAAGCTGGCGGTCCACCTTGTCCTTGGCCACTCGCTCTGCCCGTCTGGGGTCGACGATCGCGAGCCGGTCCAGGTGGCGGGCGATCGCCGCGGTGACGACCTCGTTGCCCACCTGGTACCCGGCGTGAACCGCCTTGACCGCCGTGGCGACGTTCATCAGGAACGCATCCTTGTGGACGAAGCCGCCGATCCCAACCTCCAGCGCGTCCAGCACCTCCCCAACGTCGAAGGACGTCATCATGAGCACCTTCGACGTCGATCCCGCCGCCCGCATCGCGGCAGCCACCTGAACCCCGGAGAGCCCCGGAAGGCGGACGTCCATCAGCCAGACGTCAACAGGCCCCTCGTAGGCGAGCGCGTCCTCGCCGCGCTCGACGGCGGCCACCACCTCCAAGTCGGCATCGGCGCGCAGGGCGATCTCAAGGCCATGCAGGATGGTGCGGTCATCGTCGCAGATCGCCACGCGGATCACGTCGGCACTCCTTCTCGGTTGACCGGGATGGTTACCCGGCAGGTCCAGGTGTCGCCGTCGGCCTGGGAGACGGCGGTGCCACCGGCCAGGGCCGCGTGCCGTCTCATGCCGACGAGGCCGAGTGAGCGCCTCCCGCGAGCGGGCCGGTGCTTGAATCCGTTCGTTACGACGATTCGGAGCATGTCACCATCGCGCGCAGCCTCGATGTGGCACGGACGCGACTTGTCTCCATGGGCGAGGACGTTGTGCAGCGCCTCCGCGACGATCCTGCTCACCACGAGATCCACCTCGGGCGGCAGTCCGGCGAGGAGCACGTCGGCTTGCGAGCTCCGCTCGACCTCGAAGCCTGCCGCGCTGAGTTCGGCGGCCCCGGCCCGGAGCGCATCGACGGCGCCCACCGTGCGGAACGGCTGCGCGGTGCCCTCGCGCTGCAGGTCGCCGGTGACCTCGCGCAGCGTGGCGTCGGCCGTCCGAATCCGATGAACGAGCTCGTCGAGGAACGCGGGATCAGTCCGCTGTTCCGCCGTCGCGCCGTCCACCCGGACCAGCACGCCGGTCAAGTTGCGCCCGACGAAGTCGTGGATGTCGACGGCCATCCGCATCTGCCGCTCGGTGTACTCCTTCGATACGCGTTCCGCCTCGACCCGAGCCGCCCACCGGAACCCCAGTCCGATGAGCCAGCCCAGCAACACGATGGTGAGTGGACCAGCTAGCGTGCCCGCGATGTCCGAGTCCGCTGTGAGGCGTCTCAACATGGCAGCAGTCAAGCTAACCGCGATCACGACAGTGCCCACCACTGCTAACCGAAAGTCACCCTTGCGCACCACCGCCACGAGGGCACACGCACTCATGTACGCCGAGAGTCCGATGGCTGTCGGGTCGATGAGTAGTCCGCCAACGGCAACGACACACACCACCACCATTCCCCACGATGTCCTCAGCGTCGTTAGCACTGCCGCGAACATGACTGAGTCCCAGACAAGCACCTGGACGGGCTCGTGGCCCGCTCTAAATCCAACGATCGAAAGGAGTAACCACCAGGGACGTATCCACCGGAACGAACTCACCGCCATCACGAACCCGCACAGCCTCGCGATCCAACGTCACCGTCACCGTCCCATCAGGATTCGCAACACTCAGGCTGTTCTCGTCCGTCAACTCCGAGATCTCAACAATCTCGCCCGAGGCCGCAGCCTCCGTCAGCGCTTCCGCCACCGGATCCTCCGGCAACTCCGGGTCCGCCGTCGCCACCATCGAGATACCGGACAGGACCAACGCTATACCTAGGCAGGGCACCAGCCAACGATCACGCACACGAGACACGACATCACGCAAGCCGGGCCATGTGACACCTATACCCTGGGGGGTATATGCTCGCCGCATGAGAATCGTGATTGTTGGGGGTGTCGCCGGCGGGATGAGCGCGGCGACCCGGCTTCGTCGGCTGGACGAGAACGCGGAGATCGTCGTCCTGGAGCGCAGCGGCTACGTGTCGTTCGCCAACTGCGGGCTGCCGTACCACGTCGGCGGCGTGATCGAGGAGCGCTCGGCGCTGCTGTTGCAGACGCCCGAGTCGCTCGCGGCGCGGTTCCGGCTCGACGTGCGCGTCGGCACCGAGGCGGTCGCCGTCGACCCCGCCGCCAAGACCGTGACCGCGCGCAGGCTCGCCACCGGCGACGAGCAGGTCCTCGCCTACGACAAGCTGATCCTCTCCCCCGGCGCGCGCCCCGTGCGCCCGCCGATCCCCGGCATCGAGCGCGCGCTCAGCCTCCGCGACGTCGAGGACACCGACGCGCTGGTGGCCGCGGCCGCGGAGGCCAAGACCGCCGTCGTCATCGGCGGCGGGTTCATCGGCGTCGAGCTGGCCGAGAACCTCCGCCACCGCGGCATGGACGTCACGCTCGTGGAGGCGACGCCGCAGGTCATGGCCCCCATCGACCCGGAGCTGGCCGCGCTCGTCCACGCGGAACTGCGCGCGAACGGTGTCGAGCTGCGGCTCGGCGCCGCGGCGGCGGCCATCGGCGAGGACCACGTCGTCCTCGGCGACGGCGAGCGCCTGCCTGCCGACCTCGTGGTCGCCGCCATCGGGGTCCGCCCCGACTCGACGCTCGCCGGGGCCGCGGGCCTCGCCGTCGCCGAGCGCGGGGGCATCCTCGTCGACGAGCACTGCCGCACCTCCGACCCGGACATCTATGCCGTCGGCGACGCCGTGGTGAAACGCGACGCCCTCGACGGCTCCGACGTGCTCGTCCCACTGGCCAACACGGCCAACCTGCAGGGCCGCCGCGTCGCCGACCACATCGCCGGACGCCGCTCCCCCGGCCGTGCTGTCCTCGGCACCGCGATCGTCGGCGTCTTCGGGCTGCAGGTCGCGGCCACGGGGTGGAACGAGAAGCGGCTCCGCGCCGCCGGCCGGCCGTACCGCGCCATCCACACTCACCCGTCGTCGCACGCGGGCTACTACCCCGGCGCCGAGCAGATGTCGCTGAAGCTCCTGGTCGATCCCGAGACCGACGCCATCCTCGGCGCGCAGGGCGTGGGCCGCGACGGCGTCGACAAGCGCATCGACGTCATCGCCACCGCGATCACCGGCGGGATCGCGGCCAGCGACCTCGCCCACCTGGAGCTGGCCTACGCGCCGCAGTTCGGCTCCGCCAAGGACCCCGTCACCATGCTGGGCTTCATCAACGAGAACCTCCGCGAGGGCGTCACCGAGTCCATCCAGTGGCACGAGCTGGCCGACGCGATGGCCGCGGGCGCCACGCTGCTGGACATCCGCAACCCGGGCGAGCGCGCCGGAGGTTCACTCATCCCGGGCGCGATCAACATCCCCCTCGACGAGCTGCGCGACAACCTCGACCAGCTGCCCGACGGCGACCTGATCGTCCACTGCGCCGTCGGCCTCCGCGGCCACACCGCCGCCCGGATCCTCAGCCAAGCAGGCCGCAACGTCCGCAACCTCGACGGCGGCTACAAGACCTGGACCGCGGGCACCTCCGCGTTCTGACGGAAAACTGCGCCGAGATGCCCCGTAACCCCGGATTTCGGGGGTTACGGGGCATCTCGCTGTAGTTATCCGTCGGTTTCGCCGACAACGTCGCGCTCAGTCGACGAGCGATGCCGGAGTGAGGCGCACCGCGAACGGTTCGGCCACCTCGAACGCCTCCGCGCCAGACGCGCGCGCAACCTCGCGGTACACCCCTTCATCGAGGCTCCACGCCACGATCGAGGGCTCGTCAGGATCTACGACCCAGTAGTGCGGGCACCCCGCACGCTGCAGACGTTCCTTCTTCAGCAGCAGGTCCACGCCCCGCGTGGACGGCGACAGCACCTCCACGGCCAGCAGCGGCGCTGTCGGAAGGTCCCTGTCCGTAAACGCGTCACTCGGAGCCACGAGCAGATCCGGCTGGATCACCGTATCCTCCGCCAGCACGACGTCGACCGGCGCGAAGAACAGCTCGAGGTCATCGGGTAGCGCTTGGTCGAGCGCCTTGTAGAGGCGGCCGGCAACGCGTTGATGCCGGATGCGCGGAGCGGGGCTCACGATGAGCACCCCGTCGATGAGTTCATACCGGTGCCCATCATCGGGCATCGCTTCCAGATCGGCCCGCGTCAGTTCCCGCCCGTAGGGCAGGAAGCTCGGCGCCTCGATGGTCATGACGGTCATGGTACCTCTCCCCCTCGCTCATGCCGCCGATCAAACCCGAGCCACGGCCCCTCCCGCAAGGCCCCATGGCGATCCTGTGGATAACTCGCGGAGCCCGGGAGGACTGGCGATCAGGCCAGCGAGAGGAACAGCTTCTCCATCTGGGCGATGTCGGGCTCGCCGGAGCCCGCGTCGGTGACGCACTGCTTCAGGCCGATCGAGATGGTCGCGAAACCCGCGCGGTCGACGGCCTTGGACACCGCGGCGATCTGGCCGACGATCTCCTGACAGTCACGACCCTCCTCGATCATGCGGATGATCCCGCCGATCTGCCCCTGCGCGCGCTTCAGGCGCTTGACGACCGCTTCCATCGGTTCCGGATCCAGCTGCATGACCACTCCTCTCGATACCCCCAAGAGTATCCGGCGCAACAGTACCCGGTCAGCCCAGAAGCTCGTTGCGGATGTGCCCAACACGCCTGCTGACCAGCACCGCGGCGAAGGCGACCAGCGTCGCGGCGCCCAGCGAGGCCACGTAGGCGAGCTTCTCTGGCTCAGCCAGAAGCAGCGCGGTGTAGATGCCGCCGGCGACCGCGGTCACCACCGAGTTACCGACGGACTCGGCAACCTGCATCGACGACTGGTTGCGACCCTGCTCGTACCTCGACGACAGGCTCATCACCGCGACGGCGGAGCTCGGCATCGCCAAGCCCATGCCCGTGCCCGCGACGACCCACAGCAGCAGCCCGACGCCGAGCGGGAGCTGCGGGAACCAGGCGAAGGCGACAAGCCCGGCCAGGCCCACCGCGGACAAGAGCGCGCCGATGCTGAGGAACGCGTTCCTGCTCAACCGCAGCCAGTGCTGCGACTGCAACCACGACCCGGCCGTCCAGCCGATGGAGCCGACGGTGAGAGCCCAGCCCACCTCGACCGGGGTGTAGCCGCGCAGCTTCTGCAGCGTCACGAGCAGGATGGTCTCGGCCGCGAAGAAGGCGCCGGCCTGGAAAGACCGGGTGAGCACCACGCTGGGGATGCCCGGGCCGAAGCCCCGGGCCGCGGGCGCGAGGATGCGCGGGAGGCCCCACCCCAGCGCCGCGACGCCGACGACGCCCGTCGCCAACGCCCACCACCCGATGGGCTGGCCCGCAAGCAGGATGAGCGACGGCGCCAGCGTGATGGCCACCGTCGGCCACACGGCGACAGGGCCAACCTCGTCCTCGCCCGGGCGGAAGGCGCCCTGCACCTGCCGGAGCCCGGGGAGCGTGAACAGGAACGCGACCGCGACGAGCGGGATCATCGTGGCGAACACCAGCCGCCAGTCGTAGCGCGTCAGCCAGGCCGCGAAGGGTGGGCCGACGAACGCGGGCAGCAGCCAGCAGAACGAGAACAGCGCCATGATCTTCGGCCGCTGCTCCGGCGAGAAGCCGTGCGCGACGGTGACCCCCAACGTCAGGTTCAACGCCCCCGCGCCCAGGCCCTGCACGACCCGCGCAAGCAGCACCACCCACACCGACGGCGCCAGCCAGCCCAGCACGAGGCCCAGCCCGAACAGCGCGAAGCCGACGTACATCGGGATAGCGGGCCCGCGCTGGTCGGCGATCCTGCCCGCGACGATGGTGGCGGCCAGCATGCCCGAGACCATCGTCGTGAACGCCCACGGGTAGAGGGATTCGGCGCCGAACGACGCCATGAGCGTCGGCAGCGCCGTCGCAATCCCGATGGACTGGAACGCCACGGAAAACACGGCGAGCATGATCCCGACGATCAGCACGCCCTTTCCGCTTCCTCGCACTTCTACTTCCCCTTCCGCGGCTCCATGCGGCCGCGTATCATGCCTCCATGACTGAACTGGCACCGGGCTCTCAGACCGTCCTCGACGAGCGCACGCAGCAGTTCGAGGACGGCGACCAAGATCGATTCTCGCACTATGTGCCGAAGGACAAGCTGATGGCCGCCATGGTCAACGGCACCCCCGTCGTCGCGCTGTGCGGCAAGGTGTGGGTGCCGACGAAGAACCCCGACAAGTTCCCCGTCTGCCCGGACTGCAAGGAGATCTGGCAGTCCCTGAACCCGGGTCGGTAGCAGGCTGGTTACAGTCTATTGGTAACGACCACGACGACTCGGCTGCGCCTCGTGCGTCGGCTCAACCAGCGGTAATCAGTACCGGTAGAGCTCCGGCTTGTACGGGCCGTCGACCGGCACGCCCAGGTAGGCGGCCTGCTTGTCGGTCAGCACGCTCAGCTCGACGCCCAGCGCCGCGAGGTGCAGGCGGGCGACCTCCTCGTCCAGGTGCTTCGGCAGCACGTAGACGCCGGCCGGGTACTGGTCGGTCTTGGTGAACAGCTCCAGCTGGGCGAGCACCTGGTTGGTGAACGAGTTGCTCATCACGAACGACGGGTGACCCGTCGCGTTGCCCAGGTTCAGCAGCCGACCCTCGGACAGCACGATGATGGAGTGGCCGTCGTCGAAGCGCCACTCGTGCACCTGCGGCTTGACCTCGATCTTCGTCACGTCCGCGCGGGCTTCGAGGCCCGCCATGTCGAGCTCGTTGTCGAAGTGGCCGATGTTGCCGACGATCGCCTGGTGCTTCATCCGCGCCATCTGCTCGTGGGTGATGACGTCGCAGCAGCCGGTGGTGGTGACGAAGATGTCGGCGGTCTCGACGACGGAGTCCAGCGCGGCCACCTGGTAGCCGTCCATCGCGGCCTGCAGCGCGCAGATCGGGTCGATCTCCGTGACGATGACGCGCGCGCCCTGGCCGCGCAGGGACTCCGCGCAGCCCTTGCCGACGTCGCCGTAGCCGCACACCACCGCGACCTTGCCGCCGATCAGCACGTCGGTGGCGCGGTTGATGCCGTCGATCAGCGAGTGGCGGCAGCCGTACTTGTTGTCGAACTTCGACTTGGTGACCGAGTCGTTGACGTTGATGGCCGGGAACAGCAGCGTGCCCTCGCGCGCCATCTCGTACAGCCGATGCACGCCGGTGGTGGTCTCCTCGGTGACGCCCTTGATCGACGCCGCGACGGCCTCCCAGTCGACCTCCCCGAACGTCTCCCGCAGCAGCGCCTTCACGACGCGGAACTCGTGGGAGTCACCCTCGGCGTCCTCCGGGGCCGCGCCCGCGCGCTGCGCCGCCACGCCCTGGTGGACGAGCAGCGTGGCGTCGCCGCCGTCGTCGAGGATCATGTTCGGGAGCGCGCCGTCCGGCCAGTCGAGGATCTGGCGGGTGCACCACCAGTACTCCTCCAGCGTCTCGCCCTTCCACGCGAACACCGGCACGCCGCGGGGATGCTCCGGCGTGCCTTCGGGGCCGACGGCGATCGCCGCGGCGGCGTGGTCCTGCGTCGAGAAGATGTTGCACGACGCCCACCGCACCTCGGCGCCCAACGCCACGAGGGTCTCGATCAGCACCGCCGTCTGGATGGTCATGTGCAGCGACCCGGCGATCCGGGCACCCTTCAGCGGCTGGGCCGCGGCGTAGCGCTCGCGCATCGCCATCAGGCCGGGCATCTCGTGCTCGGCGAGCGCGATCTCCTTGCGTCCGAAGTCGGCCAGGGTCAGGTCAGCTACGCGAAAATCCACGCCGGTCACTGTACCCCTACCCTCCCGCCGAGCCTGCCCAGGCCACCTTCCGTGCACAAATCTCTGTATGCGTGGATGAAGGGCCATATACGCGCACGTCGACGCATACAGAGAGTCGACGCATACAGAGATCTGTGCACGGGTTGAGCGCGAGGCCTAGTTAGCGGTAGACGCCAGATGAGCCAGCGCGAGGTCGTAGCCGCCGACGCCGCAGCCGACGATGATGCCCGCGGCACCCGCCGACAAGACGCTGTGGTGGCGGAACTCCTCACGCGCGTGCACGTTGGAGATGTGCACCTCGACGTAGCGGCCGACCAGCGCCGCGGCGTCGGCGATCGCGTAGGAGTAGTGCGTCCACGCGCCGGCGTTGAGGACGACGTCGGCGCCGGTGTCGGCGGCCTCGTGCAGCCACTCGATCATCCGGCCCTCGTGCTCGGTCTGGCGCACCTCGACGTCGAGGCCCAGCCCTTTGCCGGTGCCTACCAGGTGCTCGGCCAACTGCGCGTACGTCGTGCCGCCGTACACCTCGGGCTGGCGCGTGCCCAGCCGCCCGATGTTGGGGCCGTTGAGGACCAGGACCTTGTTCATTGGCTCAGTCTGCCAGACCGATCTCCAGATAGGCGGCGCCGTAGAGGCCCTTCTGGAGGAGCGTCACGTAGCGCACGACGTCGCCGGCCTCGAACTCGTCGTCGCCCGAGGAGATGCGCGCGACCCGGGCGCCGACGCCGTCGGCGAGGCGGCGGAGCGTGTCCGCCGTCTCGCGGAGCCGGTCCGGCAGGAGCGCGTCGTCGAGGAGCACGAGGGCGGGACGAGCCTCGTCGGCGCCTTCGTCGAAGGGGTCGGCGAACGGGTCCCGGGCCGGCGCGGCGCGCAGCAGCGTCTCGATCTCCGAGGCGTCGGCGGCGAGCGCCGGGCGGCCGCACGCACGGCGCATGGCCTCCGCGATCCTGCGCGACGCGCGGCTGGCCAGCACGGTGCCGCCCCAGATCAGGGGCAGCGAGTCCGCCAGCTCGAGCGCGAGCATCTTGCCGGGGTTTGTGGACAGGTCGCGCAGCGGGGAACACGCCTCTGCCACCAGGTCCGCCGCGTCGGCGACGTGCTCGGGCCTGACCGTCGGGCCGAGGCCCAGCTCGCCGAGCTGGGCCAGCACCGCGACGGCGGCGGCCATCGGGTCGGCCTCGGGGGTCGGGATGAGGGTGGTGGCCGACGACGAGGCCGCCGCGGCCAGCGAGGAGTCCTCCGGCGCGGCGACGATCAGCGATGCGCCCCGGCGCGCGGCCTCCGCCGTGCACTGCAGCACCCACTCGGGTGAGTCGTAGCCGCCGAGGACGACGGCGAGGTCGAGCGGCCCGACCCAGGCGGGGAGACCGGGCCCGGGCCACGCCATGAAGGGGACGGGACAGGCGGGCTCGAGCACGGCGCGCACCAGGCGCGCCTCGTGGCCGAGGACGAGGATGCCGCGCGGGCGGTCGCCGCGCTCCGCGTGGCCCAGCGGCTGACTGAGCGCCGCGCGCCGGATCCGGGCGCCCGCCGTCGCGAGCCGCCGCAACGACTCGTTCCACGCCAGGTCGGGAGACTCCAGGCGCGCGTCGTCGAACGCCGGGCCGCTCACAGCGTGCTGCGGGCCTGGTCGATCAGCAGGACCGGGATGCCGTCCCGCACGGGGTACGCGAGGGCGCAGTCCTGATTGGTGCAGACGAGCTCCCGCGCGTCGTAGTCGACAGCGAACTTCGCGTGGCACGCCGGGCACGCCGCGATCGCCAGGAACTCGGGCGACAGGTTCAGCTGGTCTTCAGCCATGGGTCCTCCTCTAGATGTCCTCCACGAGCCTAGCGCGCACCTCGTCGCGGAGGGCGCGCATCGTGGCGTCGTCGCGGGCCTCGACATTCAGGCGCAGCAGCGGCTCGGTGTTGCTGGGGCGCAGGCTCACCCACCAGTCGGGGTGGCTGACCAACAGGCCGTCGTCCCAGGCGATCTCACCCCGGCCGGCGAAGAGCGCCGCGACCGCCTCCATGCGGGCGGCCGCGTCGCCGACCGTGGAGTTCAGCTCGCCCGAGCGGGAGTACCCGTCGTAGACGGAGGCCAGCTCCGACAGCGGGCCGCCGGACTCGCGCAGCAGCTCCAGCACGTGCAGCGCGGCGAGCATGCCGGTGTCGGCCGACCAGAAGTCCCGGAAGTAGTAGTGCGCCGAGTGCTCCCCGCCGAACACCGCGCCCAGCTCGGCCATCATCGCCTTGACGGCCGTGTGGCCCACACGCGACACGGCGATCCGGCCGCCGCGCGCCTCGACGGCCTCCACGACGCAACGCGACGTGATGGTGTTGGTCACGATCCATGAGCCGGGGTGCTTGTCCAGCTCGGCCACCGCGATCATCGCGGTGATCACCGAAGGGTCGACCACCTCCCCGCGCTCGTCGACGATGAAGCAGCGGTCGGCGTCGCCGTCGAAGACCAGTCCGATGTCCGCGCCGCTCTCCCGCACCGCGCGCTGCGCGTCGACCAGGTTCTCGGGCTCCAGCGGGTTCGCCGGGTGGTTCGGGAAGGTGCCGTCCAAGTCCAGGTACAGCCCCACGATGTCCAGCTCGCGACCGGTGAGGACGCTGAGCGCGGTGTGCCCGGCCATGCCGTTGCCCGCGTCGACGACCACGGTGAGCCCACGCTCGGAGCGCTGCGGCACGAGGTCGCCGAGCTTGTCGGCATAGGCCTCGAGCGCATCCAGCTCGCGGTAGCCGCCGAAGACCTCGCCTCCCGGTTCGGCCGCCGCGGCGAGGTCGCGCAGGCGAGCGGTGAAGTCGGCGGGCACAGGGGCGGCGTCGGCGAGGCAGAACTTGACGCCGTTGTACTCGGCGGGATTGTGGCTCGCGGTGAACTGCGCGCCGGGGAGACCCAGCCAGCCGGACGCGAACCACAGCTGGTCCGTGGAGGCGAGGCCGATGTCAACGACCGCGGCGCCTGCCCGGCGCGCGCCGTCGGCGAAGGCCAGCGACAGCTCGCGCCCGAGCGCCCGCATGTCGCGGCCGAGCACGAACTCGTCGGCCCCGGTCAGCGCGACGAACGCCGCGCCGAGCGCGCGCGCGCCGTCGAGGTCCCATTCGGGGGCGTCGCCGACGACGACGCCGCGGATGTCGTTGGCCTTGAAGATCTTGGGGTCGAGCACGGGCCTAACTTAGCGTGGGGACCAGGCGCAGGTGGCCGCCGCGCGCGGGCGGGCCCGCGGGCGCGGGAAGCGGCGGGTCGTCGTGGCGCAGGCCGATGGCGCGGACGGCGTCGGCAAGCGCCATCAGGTCGTCGGAGGCGGGCTCGGGAAGCGCGGGCTCGCCGTCGAGCGGGAGCTTCAGCACCTGCCAGCCCTGGGGGACGCTGGTACGCTCGGCGTGGCGGGGGCAGAGGTCGTAGGCCCCCGGCTCGGGCGACGGCGACAACGGGCCGAGCACGGCCGTCGAGTCGGCGTAGGCGAACGTCATGGTCGCCACGGCCGGGGCGGAACACGCGGTTCGGGAGCAGGATCGCACGAGAGGCAACCTAACCGATGCGCCACTAGAGTGGCGGCATGCCACGCAGACGAGACCGACATGGGCGCGGTATCCGCGGCCCGCTTGCCGGCCCGAACCGCTTCACGGGCCGCCCCGTGCCGCTGAGCAGGCCGAGCAGGGTCGCGTTCTTCAACTCGTGCGTCACCGCGGCGATGGCCGACATCGCCGACGCCGCGCCCGACGCCCTGAACGGGATCGTGGTGGGCGTCGAGGAGGTGCCGCACCTGAACGTCGCCTGGTCCGGCGACCGCGTCCCGCTGTCGGCGGCGCTCGAGCCGAGCCGCGGGCGGAAGGCGCAGATCGTCTTGTTCCAGCGGCCGCTCGAACACCGGGCGATGTCGCGCCGCGACCTCAGCGACCTGGTCCACCAGACCATCGTCGAGCAGCTCAGCGCGCTCACCGGCCGCTCCATCGAGGACCTCGGCGGGGACCCGGGCTGGGACGATTAGCGCAGGTTCGGGTCGACGGCGGCCAGCGCGCTGTCGTCCTCCGCGGTGCCGATGATCCCGAGCGGGGCCACGGACAGCCCCTGCTTCTTTTTCCCCGGCGAGACCAGGGCGCCGACGAGCGGCCCGGACGCCTCGACCGTCACCGACGCGCGGTCCGTCTTCGACACCTCGACGGCGACGGTCGCCCCCGCGGGAACCGTGACGTCGCGGACGGCCGCGCCGGTCAGCCGCGCGGTGACCTCCGCCGGTCCCGGGTTGCTCAGCTGAAGCTCGCCGCCCGGCGGGCCGTAGCCGGCGAGCTGGGCCGACTCCGCTCCGGCGGTCAGCGTCGTGGGCGGGCCGTCCAGGGAGCCGAGGAGGACGGCGGCGGCCACCTCGCCGTCGGCGGTGATCCGCAGCGCGCCGGGATCGCCGCCCAGGTCTTCGCCGAGATCGATCTCGAGCGTGCTGAACGGGGCGACGGTCTGGTCGGCCGCCGACGCCGGCTCGTAGGAACCGGTCGCGCCGAGGGCCTCCACGGTGAGCGTCACCCGGTCGAGGCCGGGGTTGCTGACAAGGAGCCGCGGCGACGACACCCCGCCCGGGATGCCCGCGACGACCTGCTGCTCGGCCGGAACGGCGGGCGCGGTGAGGCGGGTGCCCCGGCCGTCGACCGCGACGGCGAGCGCAGCCACGCGCCCGACGCTGGCCTCGACGGCCACGCCGACCGGGCCGTCGGGCGCGAGCACCGACAGCGCGACCCGGCGGCTGGCGCCTGGGCCGATCGCGATCCCGCGAGCGCCGACGGCGGTGATCTCCCCGTCCGGCCCGAGCAGCGTGAGGTCGACGACGGCCTCGCCCGAGTCGGGGTTGATCAGGAGCAGCTCCCGCTCGCCGGGATCGGGAACCAACAGGACGCCGGAGGTCGACGGGGCCGCGCACGGCAGGAACGTGCGGTCGTCGTCGGCCGTGAGGATGCCCGCGACGGAGCGGCCGTCGGTGGTGAGCACCGTCGGCCCCTCGAGGGGCGCCGCGAACGGCGAGACGCCGACCGGCCCGGCCGCGCCGCTCAGGTCGCGCGCGGCGAACGCGGAGTCGGCGACGGCGAACACCTCGCCCGCGACGCCGCAGGTGACGCTGGAGGTGCGGGGCAGCTCGACGGCCGCGGATGCCGGCCGCCGCTCCGGGGCGATCAGCGAGACGCCGACGGTCAGACCCGCGAGCACGAGGAAGGCGAGGACGGTGAGCGCGATACGGCGGATCATTCGTGCCCCCTTCGGGCGACGGCGGCCCCTCCGAGGGTCGGGGCGGCAAGGGTGGCGAGCGCGGCGAGGAGCACCAGGTGCCAGGCCAGCTGGCCCCAGCGCTCGGTGGGCCGCACCGTGACCTCCCCGCCGTCGGCAGGGAGCGGCCCGAACGCGGCCACGTGCTCGCCGTCGAGGAGGTCGACGGCGACGTCCGCGGCGCGCGGGAGCTCGCGCCCGTTCAGGGTGGCGGTCCAGGGGTTGCCCGCGGAGTCGGCGAGCACGAGGGAGCCCGCGCCCGCGGGAACGACGCCGTCGGCGATCGGCTCGCCGTCCGCGGTGGTGACCCGCGAGACGAGCCCGCTGACCGTCCACACCGTCGTCTCGTCGTCGGCCGGGGCGGGGATCATCGACGCGAGGTTGTCCAGCGCCGCCTGACGCTCGGCGTCGAGGCCGCGCACCCAGAGGTGAGAGACGCCCATGACGCGGAAGCGCTCCGCGAGATCGCCGGGCGGGTTGCCCGACGCGATGGCCTCGGCCAGCGCGCCCAGGTGCGGCGCGAAGGAGCCGACGGGGTTGCGCTCGCCGGTCCCCCACTGCGGCTGGCGCGCGTCGACGACGCTCCAGTGCACGCGGCGGGGCACCGTCAGGTCGATGAGCATGGCGCGGGAGTCCCGCGGCGAGCGCAGGACGTCGCGGACGTAGCCCGGCAGCACGCTGGGGGTCGACCGGACGGGCCCGGCGAAGCCGACCCAGGCCCACACGCCGAAGGTCAGCGCGCCCACGAGGCCCAGCGCGACGGCGGCGCGCCCCCTCAGAAACTCTCCGGTCGTCGCGCGCCGGACGATCGGCGCGAGCAGCGCCGCGAGCACCAGCATCGCCCAAGGAGACAGCAGCGGCCGCACGGCCGAGCCGTCGATGGGGACCACGAGCCGGGAGAGGACGACGCCGACCACCAGCGGCGCGCCGATCAGCGCGAACGACAGCAGCCACTCGCGGCGGCGGAGCCCCGCGATCGCGAGCAGCGAGGTCACGCCGATGACGGCGAAGAACGCGGCGTTGGCCCAGACCGGTAGGCCCGAGGGCAGGATCCGGCCGAGGACGACGGCGTAGGACGCCGGCGGGTAGTCGGGCCAGGCCAGCGGGTCGACGCCCGTCAGGAGGCGCCCGGGGTAGCGCGCGAGCGTGGGCAGCCACGGGACGAGGAACAGCCAGACCGGGGCCACGACGAGCGCCGCCTCGACGGCGCGGGCGCGCCGCCGCACGGCCAACACCACGGCCAGGACGGTGCCGAGGAGGAGCACAACGGGCCACGCGGAGGCGGCGACGAGCAGCCAGAACGCCGCGCCGGCCGGGGCGCGCAGGCGCTCGGCCCCCGCCGCGTCGTTGACGACCACGGAGTGGACGGAGCGCACGAGCAGCGGGCCGACGACCGCGAGGAGCATGCCCGAGACGTCGCCCGCGGATACCACGCCCAACAGGACGGTGCCGGCGGCCCAGGCGGCGCTCGCGCCCGCCGCGACGGCGGGGGGAACCTCGAGCCGGCGCAGCAGCGCCAAGGCGGACAGGCCCGCGAGGATGGGCGCGAGCACCAGGGCGAGGAAGGCAAACCAGCCCGGGCTGCCGAGCCCGATCAGCGAGGCGGCCGCCGAGAACCCCAACCAGGGCGCGGAGCCCGCGAGGTAGGCCTGCCACGCGGCGCCCAGCGACGGCGGGGCCGCGAGCAGGCCGCCGCCGGACACCGGCCCGCCGCCCAGCAGGGTGCGGCCGGCGACGAGGCACGCGACGACCAGCCCGACTACCAGGATGGTCACCGGGGAGATCGTGGTGCGGGGCGCGGAGGCGCCGAACTCGTCGCTCGTCAGCTCGTCGATGGAGGTGTCGACAGAGGAGTCGGAGAGGCCGCGGTAGCGCTCGGCGATCCCGGCCCCGAAGCGGTCGACGGCGTGGCGCACCGGCCAGAACCGGCTGGGCAGCAGGTCGTCGGGCGTCATGTCCTCCTCGGGCAGCCGCGCGCGCAGCGCGGCCGTCGCCTCGGGGGTCGAGCGGTACCTGCGCCAGGCCGCCAGCTCCGCGCGGGCGTGCCCGGGGGCCTTGGCCAGCAGGAAGCCGACGGAGCGGGCGAGCGTCGCCGCGCCGAGGCCGATGCCGCTCGCCCCGCGGGAGCCCGCGACACGCAGCGCGGCGAGCCGGTCGGAGAGGTGAGGATGCTCGCCCGTGTCGCGCCAACCGGTGCGGCCGGCGCGCAGGTGGTGCAGCGAGGCCGGCGGCCAGGTGAGCACGCGGAAGCCGAGCGCGTTCGCGCGCCACCCCAGGTCGACGCCGTCGCGGTGCCGCGGCACCTCCGGCGCGAGCCCGCCCAGCTCGCGCCAGGCGTCGCCGCGGACCAGCATGCCCGCCGTCGAGGCGCCCAGCACGTCGCGCGCCTCGGTCTGGCCCTGGTCGATGTCGCCCTCCTCGACCAGCGGCACGCGAATGCCGCCGGGCGTGATGGCCTGGCCGGCCTCGGAGATGGTCTCGGGGTAGTTGCGGCGCTGGGGCTCGAGCAGCTTCGGCACGACGACGTCGGCGCGCCGGGCGCCGTCGAGCAGGTGCGCGAGCGCGTCGCGGCGGGGGGCGGAGTCGTCGTGGAGGAGCCAGATCCAGTCCGGCTCGGCGTCGCCGAGGGCGAGGTCGACGGCGGCGCCGAAGGAGATGCCCTCGCCGTCGAGGAGCTCGTCGAGCACGCCTTCGTCGAGCTCCCTCCGCAGCAGACCCCGAGCGGACTCGGACGACCCGGTGTCGACGGCGACCAGCCGGCCGGGGCGAGGGGAAAGGCCCGCGAGGCTCAGGAGCTGCCGCGGGAGCCACTCGTCGGCACCGTGCACGACCATGACGGCGGTGACGGAGGCGGGATCGACCTCGGGAAGATCGCCGTCGTCCTCGTCCTGGTCGATCCACGACCACAGGTCGTCGTCGAGGTGCCCGTGCTGGGGTTCGTCGCTCAAGTGTCCTCCCGAGAGTCGAGCCTCGACCCTACCATCGGGCACTGGGCGGAAAGGCGGCCGAAACTGCTAGCCGGCGGCGCGCTTCAGCTTGCGGCGCTCGCGCTCGGAGAGGCCGCCCCAGATGCCGAAACGCTCGTCCTGCGCGAGGGCGTACTCGAGGCACTCGGTGCGCACGGTGCAGCTCTGGCACACGCGCTTGGCCTCGCGGGTGGAGCCGCCCTTTTCCGGGAAGAAGGCCTCGGGATCTGTCTGTGCGCACAGCGCCTCGGCCTGCCAGGCGTACGCCCCGTCGTCGAACAGCTCGAACAGGTTGTCTTCCACGATCCCTCCTTCCGTCGCCTGCCAGAATTACACAGGAGTGATTATCGGTCAAGAAAAGAGCGCGCCGCGCTGCGCGCGCACGATCGCGACCAACTCCTTGACCCGCTCCGCCTCCGCCAGCGGGGCCGCGAGCGTGGCCGTCGGCGTGGCCACCACGAGGCAGTCGCGCAGCCCGAGCGCCGCCACCACGTGCCCCTCCCCCGCGGCGTTGAGCAGCACGCAGCCGCTCGCGTCGAGGGCCACGGTCGCACCGTCGACGGCGTTGCCCGCCTCGTCCGAGCCGAGGGCCTCGGCCAGCGAGAGGTAGCCGCCGACGTCGCGCCAGTCGACGGCGAGCGGCACGGTGACGACCTCGCCGTCGGTCTCGCCGCGAGAGGCCGGCTCCATGACGGCGTAGTCGACCGAGATCCTGGTCAGCGTCGGGAACAGCGCGTCGAGCAGCGCGGGGTGCGCGGCGATCTCGCGGACGGTGTCGGCCGTGTCCGGCAGGAGCTGGTCGAGCTGGCTCAGCAGCGTGCCTGCCCTCCAGACGAACATGCCCGCGTTCCACCAGTACTCGCCCGACGCCAGGTACTGCTCCGCGACCTCGCGCGGCGGCTTCTCCCGGAACTCCGCGACGCGGTGCAGCCCGGGGGCGTCGGGCAGCGGCTCCCCGCGATGCAGGTAGCCGTAGCCGGTGTGCGGCGAGGTGGGCACGACGCCGAGCGTGACCAGCGCCTTCGGGCGCGCCTCCGCCACGGCGAAGGCCTCGCCGAGGGTGCGGCGGAACTCCTCGGCCGGGGTGATGAGGTGGTCGGCGGTGACCATCGCGACGACGCCCCCGGGGTCGCGGCGCTCGACCTCCGCCGCGGACCACGCCACCGCGTTCAGCGAGTCGCGCCCCTCCGGCTCGCCGAGGATGTTGCCGGCGGGCAGCTCGGGCAGCTGCGCGGCGACGTCGTCGGCATATGCGCGGCCGGTGCAGACGAGGACGCGGTCGGGAGGGACGAGTCCGTCCAGGCGCTCGTAGGCGATCCTGAGGAGCGACTTCCCCTCGAACAGCTCCAACAGCTGCTTGGGACGCCCCTGGCGCGAGAGCGGCCAGAGCCGCGTGCCGGAGCCGCCGGCCATGATCACCACGTAACGCATGGCAGAACCGTAGTGGCTCGCGTCGGAGGTTCGCTGCGGTTTCCGGCGTCCGGCCATACCGGTAGCATCCCCGGCATGTTCACCCGTTCCCTCGCCCAGCGCGTGGCGCGTCGCGGCGCGCAGCCGCTCCTCACCTATTACTCGGCGGCCGACGGCGCGCGCACCGAGCTCAGCGCGGTCACGTTCGCGAACTGGGTCGACAAGACGGCCAACCTGATCGTCGACCTCGGCCACGAGGACGGCGACCCGATCGACGTCGCCCTCGCAGAGGCGCACCCCGCGCACTGGGTGACGCTGGTGTGGATCGCGGCCGCGTGGCAGCGCGGCTGCCCCGTGAACCTGGAGGCGACGGGGGCCAGCCTGCTCGTCGTCGGCCCGGGAGACGACCGCCGCGCGGAGGTGACCGTCGCGTGCTCGCTGCATCCCCTGGGCCTGGGCTTCCGCCCGCCGGTTCCCGGCGTGATCGACTACGCGGAGGTGTTCGTCCAGCCGGACGCGCACGACGAGGCCTCCTCGCTCCTGGATGTGCCAGGGGATGTGGCCGTCCGCGACACGCGGCTGCTGCTCGCCGACCCGCCCCCGGGATGGGAGGCGGTGGCGCAGGCGCTCGTCGCGCCGGTCCTCGGCGACGGATCCACCGTCGTCGCGGTCGGATACGACGCGGCGGGGCTCGATGCGCTCGCCGTCAGCGAGCGCGCAACCCTCTAGTTCTGCTCTTCCTCGACACTTTCTTCCTCGACGGCCTCTTCGTCGACGACGTCGTCCGCGGCGTCGACGACGGGCTCCGGCTCGGCGGGAACGACCTCCTCGACCGCGGCGAGCGCCGCGCCGCCGCCGAGCGTGGCCAGCATCTGGCGCACGTTGGACAGCTGGGCCGTGATGGAGTCGCGGCGGGCGGAGACGGCGGCGAGCTCGCGCTCGGAGTCGCGGCGGATGCGCTCGGCCTTGGCGCGCGCCTCCCCCACGAGCTCCTCGGCCTCGCGCTCGGCCTTCGCCCTCATGGCCTCAGCCTGGCTGCCGGCGTCGGAGACGATGCGCAGCGCCTCGTTCTCGGAGGCGCGCAGGTTCTCGTCGGCGGCGCGCAACTGGTCCTCGCGCTGGCTCATGGCGACGGCGAAGTCCGCGGCCGCGGCGTCGCGGCGGTCGGCGAGCGTGCGCTCGAAGTCGGCGGCGGCCTGGGCGGCGCGGGCCTGCTGGGACTCGTAGACGGCCTCGGCCTCCTCGCGGCGCGCGGCGGCCTCACGGTCGGCGTGATCGATCAGCTCGTCGGCCCGGCGCTGCGCCCCCGCGAGCCTGGCCTCGGCGTCGGCCTCGGCGGAGCTGCGGGTGTCGACGGCGTAGCGATCGGCCTCGGAGACCATCTGGGTCGCCCGCTTGGTGGCGTCCTCGACGAGCCGGGCGCCCTCCTCCTGCGCGGAGCGCTTCAGCTCGGCGGCCTCGTCCTCGGCGAGCGTCAGGATCTGGCCGATCCGCTCGCCCAGGTCGGCGAAGGTCGGGCGGGACGCCATGGTCCGCGCCCGCGCCGCCTCCTCGGCGCGCGCGTTCGCGGCCTCGTTGGTGGCCTGGAGCTCGGCCTGCCGTTGGCCGGCCTCCTTCAGCTGGACGGTGAGTTCGCCGAGCTCGGCCCGGGCGGCGTTAAGCGCCTGGCCGAGCGTGGCGACCTCGGCGTCGACCTGCGCGGGCTCGTACCCGCGGAGCACGGTGCGGAAGGCAGTGGCCATCAGTTTTCCTCATTCGGGGTTGGGGTCTCGTTCACGGCGAGGGCTTCGATCACGCCGGAAAGGTTGTGCAGTTGCGCGGTGATGTTGTCGCGGCGCACCGCGAGCCCCGCGACCTCGCTGCGCGCGGCGTCGAGCATCTCGCGGGCCTGGGTGCGCATCGCGTCGGCGTCGATCCTGGCCTGCGTCAGCAACGCGACGGCCTCCTCGCGGGTGGCCCGCGTGCGCTCGAACGCCGCCTTCTGGGAGCGCTCGAGGTCGGCGGCCAGGCGCTCGCGCACCAGCGCGGCGTTGGACTCGGCGTCGGCGGTGCGCTCCTCGGCCCGCGCGACGATGGCCTCGGCCTCGCGCCGGGCCGCGGCGACGGCGTCGGAGGCGCTCGCGTCGGCGGCGGCGCGGGTGCGCTGCGCGTGAAGCGCGGCCGCCGCGAGCTCGGCGTCGGCCCGCGCGCGGATGTCGGCGGCCTCCACCTCCGCGGCGCGGATGCGGCCGCGGGCCGTGTCGACCGATCGGTCGAGGGTGTCGGCGAGCTTCGCCCGGACGTCGCGCGCCTTCGCGGCGGAGTCGACGTGTGCGCCACGACGCGTCCGAGCCGCGTCGGCGCGGGCGCCGTCGAGCAGGCCGGTGACGGTGGCGCGCGCCCACTGCAGCTGCGAGTCGGCGTCGGCCAGTTGCTCATCGGCGGTGGCCTGCGCCTCGGCCCGCACGGCCGCCGCGCGCGCGTTAGCGTCGGCCCGGAGCGCCTCGGCCTCCGCCTCGGCCGCGCGGAGGCGCTCGTCCGCGCGGGCGCGCAGGTCGGCGGAGTCGCGCTCGGCGGCCTCCCTGACCTCTGCCGCGGCGCGCTCGGCCTCGGCGGCCACCGCAGCGATCCTCGCCTCGTGCTCCGCCCGCTCGCCGGCGAGTGTCTCGTCGTGCCGGGCGCGCTCCTCGGCCAGCGCCGCGCGCTCGCGCCCCTCGTGGGCCTCGACCTCGGCGCGCGTCTCCGCCGCCTGGCGCGCGGCGTCGTCGCGGATCCGGTCCGCCTCGGCGCGCGCGGCCTCGAGCGTGGCAGCCGCCTCGGCTCGGGCATCGGTGACGACCTCGTCGGCGTTACGCCCCGCCATGTCCGTGATCGCGCCGGCCTGCTCGGCGGCGTCGGCCAGGATGCGGCTCACGTCCGCCCGGGCGTCCTCCAGCCTGTTCCTGGTGAAGGCCAGCTCCGCGGCCGCCTCGTCGCGCTGCCGCGCGGTCTCCGCCGACTGCGCGCGCAGCTCCGCCGCCTCGGCCTCGGCCTCCTGCCGGAGCCGGTCGGCCAGCAACTGGGCCTGGCGCAGCACGTCGACCGCGGACGAGGCCCCACCGCCCGAGGGCGTGGGTACGTCGACGGCGTGGGGGTGCATGCGGTCTATCTTGTCACGGATCGCAACCCGGTTTCGCGGCGAGGGAAGGAGTTCACCCTCGGCTCGCCCTAGCGATCCTTGGTCGCTGGCTCACCGGGAGGCCGCGAAGGAACCCCAGGCCCCACGAGAGATGCATCACGGTCAGCACCAGCGGGACGCGCAGCCGGGCCGCGGGGCTGAGGCCCCGCATCGACGCCGTCCCCACGAGCACGAACGCCAGGTAGACCGCGGGAGCCACGAGGAGCGCCGTCAGCCAGCGGCTGCGCAGCGCGAGCCCGAGCGCGCCGCCGAGCAGGCCGACGACCACCCCGAGAACGGTCACGGGTGGGGCGAGGTAGCGGAGCGAGACGGTGTCGACGTGGCGGCGGATGACCTCGCGGCGCCACTGACCCGTGCGATAGAACTGGCGCGCGAGGTCGGCGACGCTGTCGCGCGGCCGGTAGACCACCCGCAGGTCGGGCGAGAAGTAGACGAGGTGGCCGGCTCGGCGCAGCCGATAGTTGAGCTCCCAGTCCTGCGCGCGGTGCAGCGACTCGTCGAATCCCCCGACGTCGCGCAGCGCGTCCCGGCGGAAGACGCCGAGGAACACCGTGTCGGCCGGACCCGCCGGGGTGTTCTCCAGGTGGAAGCCCCCGCCGCCCAGGCCCAGCCTGGAGTTGTAGGCGGCGGCCACGGCCTCGGAGAAGGGCGAGAATCCTTGGGCGTCCATGAGCCCGCCCACGTTCGCGGCGCCGGTCTCCTCCAGCAGCCGCACCGCCGTCGCGATGTAGCCCTCGCTCAGCTCGCCGTGTCCGTCGACGCGCACGACGACGTCGTACCGGGCGGCGTCGATGGCCACGTTCAGGCCGGCGGGGGTGGCGCCGGTGGGGTTGTCCAGCACGACGATGCGCGGGTCCTCGGCGGCCATCTGCTCGGCGATCTCGCGGGTGCGGTCCGTGCTGGGCGCGACCGCGAGCAGCACCTCGAGCTCACCCGGATGATCCTGCGCCAGCACGCCGTCGACGGCGGCCCGAAGGTGTCGCTCCTCGTTCAGCACCGGCATGATCACGCTGACGTCGGCCCGCACGACACCTCCTCTGTTGTTCGGTCTCACAGATTACAAGCGCCGTGGATCAGCTGCTGACCGTGCAGACGGCGTCGAGGTCCTCGGTCTCGGTGTACGGCTCCTGCGGCGCCTGCGACGCGGGCTCCGACGGCGTCGAGGACGACGGCGTCGACGCGGGCTTCTCGGCGGCGCTCGTCTTCTCGGTCGGCTTGGCCGACCCGGCGCCCTTGGCGTCCTTCGCCTTGTCCTTGGCCTCGGACTGCGCGATCTTCTTCTGCACCGTCTCCCGGATGAGCCCGAAGTCCGGGTGCGCGGAGACGATGAGCGGCGGGGCGAAGTTCACCGAGGAGACCTTGAGCCCCTTCGCCTTGAGCGCCAGCTCGGCCAGCTCGTATGCCTCGCCGCGGCCGACGTCGGTGCGCAGCAGGTCGCCGCCGGCCTCGGACAGCTCGCCGAACTTCGTGGCGACCGTCATGGGGTCCAGCTGCTGGGCCATCGCCGACATCACGCACTTCTGCCGCACCATGCGCTCGTAGTCGCTGCTCTCGGCGCGCGAGCGGGCGAACCACAGCGCGTGGTAGCCGTCGAGGAGCACATTCTTGCCCGGCTCGATGTAGCCCTTGATCTTGGTGCTCACGCCGCCGATCGGGATGGGCTTCGCGATGTCAAGGCGGATGCCGCCCATGGCGTCGATCAGCGCCTCGAAGCCGCCCATGTCGACCATGGCGTAGTAGTTGAGCTCGAGCCCCAGGGTTTCGGAGACGGCCTCCTTGATCGCCGCCAGGCCCGCCTCCTGGCCCGGGTACAGGTCGGCGTGCTCCTCGCCGAGGGTGTAGATGCCGTTGAGCATGCACTCACCGTCGTCGCACACGAAGCCGTTCGGGTACAGCGCGCGCAGCGGCGACGACTCGGGGAACGGCACCCGCTGCATGTTGCGCGGGAGCCCGAAGAGCACCGTTCGCCCCGTCGCGGCGTCGACGGAGGCGACGTTGATGGAGTCGGGCCGCAGTCCCTCGCGGTGCGCGGCGGCGTC
>DAONOU010000002.1:0-27376 GCA_035409265.1 Arachnia sp.
CTCGTCGAACTCGTCGAGGGTCTGGCCCTGCTCGTCAAGGACCTTCTGCACGCCCCGCGCCGACCTCCGCGGCCCAGCGTTGGTACCTTCCTTGTCCAGGGGGCGCGACATCAGGGATCGGAGGATGAACCCGTGGAGGGACGTCGGCTGATCGAGCGCGCGTTCACCGGACCCGCCGGGCTCCTCCGCGCGCGGCCCGGCCAGAGCCCGGCGCTGCGGCCGGTCGAACTCGGCGTCGGGATCTTCGCCCTGATGAGCCTGCAGCGGATCGGCGAGGACATCGTCCGTTGGAACGCCCCCGAGTACTGGGCGCTCTCCCTCGGACTGTGGCTCATCGTGGCCGCGCAGCTCCTGCTCGTCGTGCAGTGCGTCTGGCCGCGACGCCTGACGGGGGTGATCGTCACGCTCACCGCGTTCGGGATGCTCAGCATCGTCCTGGGGCAGCAGAACACCCTGGCCTACGGCTACTGGCGCGTCGACGCCTGGACTGTCACCACGTTCATCTACCTCCTCCTCTTCCGGCGCAAGGGGCCATGGCTGTGGATCCTCGTCGGGGTCTCCGCGGCCGGGTTCGTCGCGCTCGCCCTCACCAAGCCGATGGACTGGGCCGACCAACTACTGGCGATCGCGTACACCTTCGCCACGCCGATGGTGCTCGCCCTCGCTAGCCAGGCCGTGGCCTCCGGCATCGACCAGTACCTGGAGAGCCAACGCGAGCGCGAGGCCATGCTCGGCGCCGACGCCGCGGGCCGACGCCGCGAGGAGACCCTCGCCTCCATCCGCAGGGCCACCCACGACACGGTGCTGCACAGCCTGCAGCTGGTGTCGTCGACCTGGGCCCGCCTCAGCGTCGACGAGACCCGCGCGCTGACCGCGAAGGCGTTCACCGCCCTCTCCCATCGTCCCGAGGTGTCCGCGACGCCCTTCTCCGGGCCGATCGGCGACACGCTCCGCGACGAGCTCGCGGACGAGCGCTGCCGCATCCGATGGTACGGCGCAGGCGAGCAGCTCCCCCAGGTCGTCACCGAGGCCGTCGTCGCCGCGGCCCGCGAGGCCGTCCGCAACGTCGTCAAGCACTGTGCCAAGCCCGAGGCCGAGATCAGGATCTACCCCGCATTGGGCTCGACGGCGATCACGATCAAGGACTCCGGGCCCGGCTTCGACGTCGACGTCGACGCCCAGGACACCGGCCACAGCGGCCTCCAGGAGTCAATCCGCGACCGGATGGCCGACGTCGGCGGCGTCGCGCACCTGGCCTCCGGGCGGTCGGGCACCACCGTCACGCTGTCCTGGCCCGCTCCGATGGCCGCGCTCGAGGCGCCCTTCAGCCGACGCACGCGCGGCTGGATCGCCGTCACCCCGATGCCGCTGCTGGCCGCCAGCCTGCTGTCGACGCTGCTCTACCACGACGGCCTCCCCCTGCTCGCCGCCATCGCCGTGTGGGGGGCGATGGCGGCGCTCATCCTCTGGACCGCCCGCCGCGTCCACGCCCGCCCCTTGGACGCGCCGACGGGGTGGGCGCTGATCGTCGTCGCGACGGCCGCCACCATCGCGAACATGTGGTGGATCGACCCGGTCACCACCAACGGGTGGTCGCTGTGGATGCCGGGCGTGGCGACATCGCTGATCGTCCTGACGCTGCCCACCCTGCGCATCTGGCACGCGCTGGCGATGGCCGCGTTCTTCACCGTGGCGACGTCGGCGGCCGGGCTGACGCTGCTCGGCACGACGGCGTTCGCGACGAGCCACTTCGGGGCCTTCCTCTCCATCTACACCAACACCACGTTGACGCTGCTGCTCACCGTCGCGATCACGGCCATCACCCGATACACCCACCACACGCGGCAGATCGAGGAGAGCACCCGGCAGCACGCGCTCGGCACGGTCGAACGCGACACCATCTGGCGCGACTGGACGGCCCACATCTCGCGACTCGTCGGCGGCTTTCTCGAGGGAATCGCCGTCGGCCGGCTGGACCCGACAGACGACGACGTCCGCGCCGAGGCGCGGTTCCTCGAGTCCCGGATGCGCGACGAACTGCTGCTCTGGCCCGGGATCACGTCGCCGGCCGTCGAGCTGGATCGGCTGCGGCGCTCCGGGGTGGACTGCCGGATGTTCATCCAGTTGCCCTCGCCCGCCGCCGTCGCCGAGCTGGCCCTCCTGTTGCGGAGCCTGCCCGCCGCGGCCTCCGGGAGGCTCTCGATCGCCGACGTCGACGGCGCCCTCACCGCCACCTTCACCGACCCGCCGCTGAGCGACGATCAGGTGGCGTCCATCGCGGAATGGGTCAGCGTCGTCGACGAGGACTTCACCCAAGCGCTGATCCCGGAGGTGGCCGCATGACGGAGGCGCTCATCCGAGTGGCGATCCTCGACGACCACGAGTACATCGTCCACTCCCTCGAGCGGCTGCTCGACGAGGAGCCGGACCTCGAGGTCGTCGTCGCGTCCACGGATGCGGAGGACTTCCTCGACAGGGTCTCGCGCACGCGCCCGAACATCGCCGTCGTCGACCTGCTGCTACACGGCAACCTGCTCGGACACCGCGTGGTGGAGGAGCTGACGAGGGCCGGCGTGCTGTGCCTCGCCTTCACCGCGGACCAGCGGCCGGTGCCCGTCCGGCTCGCGATGCGCGCGGGCGCTCGGGGGCTGGTGCTGAAGGCGGACCCGATCGACCAGCTCGCCACCGCGATCCGGGCGGTGCGCGAGACGGGGTGGGCGCCGTCGAGCGCCACCGCCACCACCGTCCTCGCGAACGCCGCCCATGTGCCGAACCTCTCCGGCCAGGAGCTCGCCTGCCTCCGGCAGGCGGCCCGCGGCGTGCCGGTCAAGTCGATCGGAAAGAACCTGGACCCGCCGATCTCGGCGAGCACCGTGCGCACCTACCTGAACCGCGCCCACAGCCGCTACGCGGAGGCCGGCTACCCGATCGAGAACACGGTGGAGGTGCTGCTCACCGTCCAGCGCGAGGGGTGGTTCGACGTCGGCCCGGGCGGCGCGACCTGATGGCCCGGTCGCCGCGGAGCCGCGCGGCGCTCGTCGACGCCCTCACGCGGGCGCGCCAGGCCAACGGGATCTCGATCCGCCGCGCGGCGCGGATCGCCGACATCAGCCCGTCCACCATGCAGGGCTGGCTCGACGGCCGAAGCCTGCCGACGCCGTCGCTGCTGCCCAACTTCCTGACGCTCGTCACCGAGCTCGGGCTCGCCGACACCGATGCCGAGCGCGACGATTGGGCCTCGGCGATGGCATTCCTCCGCTCGGGGAGGGTGATCGAGGAGCCGCCCTACGTGGGCCTGCGCTCGTACACGCCGGAGGACGCCGAGCTGTACGTCGGGCGTGAGCGCGCCTACGACGACCTGGTCCGCGCCTGCACGCGCGGCGAGCGCTCCGGAGCCATCACCGTGATCCTGCTCGGCGAGTCCGGAGCAGGGAAGTCGTCGCTGCTTCGCGCCGGGCTCCTCGGGCGTGCGCTGGTCCCCGGCGGGCCGCTGCACGGGCTCAGCCCGCATGAGGCCGCACCGTCGGCCCTGCCCGGGTTCGCCTGGCCCGACGAGCCGTTCGTCCTCGTCGTCGACCAGTTCGAGGAGGCGCGGGAGCTTCCGCTGGACGAGCAGCGCGCCGTCTTCGACGCCCTCGCCGCCCTGCCCGCACACGCCACCGCCGTCGTCGCCCTCACCGCCGACGCTTTCGGCTTCGCGCTGCGCGACGACCGCTTCGCCCGACACCTGGACGACCACGTCCGGGTGTCGACCCTGTCAGACCAGGAGTACCGCAGGATCGTCGCGGAACCGGCCGCGCTGCACGGCAGGGAGGTCACCCCGGGCCTGCTCGACCTCGTGCAGCGCGACCTCTATCAGTACGGCGAGCCCAGCGCGGGCACCGTGCTCCCGCTCCTGTCCAGCGCGCTGCGGCGCACGTGGCTCGCCGCCGCCGGCAGCCAGCTGACCACCACCGACTACCTGACCTCCGGCGGGCTGTGGTCGTCGCTGAACGTGGCGGCCGAGGCCGTGCACGACACACTCGACCCCGAGCAGCACGCCCTGGAACGGCGGCTCTTCCTCTCCCTGGTGAGCGTCGAGGACGGCCACCCGCTCCGCCGCCGGATCTCCCTCGACCAGCTGGGCGCGGACCTGCACCCCGTCGCAGGAGCCTTCGTCGCCGCCCGGCTGCTCACCGTAGACGACGGAGAGGTCGAGATCTCACACGACGCCCTCCTCGCCCGGTGGGAACGGCTGAAGGGCTGGATCGAGGAGGAGGCGGCGTCGCTGCTGATCGAGCGCCGCATCCACATCGCCTCGCGGCTATGGGACGAGGGCGGGCGACAGCCGGAGACCCTCCTGCCCGCCGAGGCCGAGCTGTGGCGAAGCTGGGCGGCCGGGGACGACGCCCCGCTGCTCTCCACTCTCGAGAGGAGCTTCATCGACGAGAGTCTCCGGCACGCGGAGGCCGTGGCGGCGGACCAGCGCCGCACGATCCATCGGCTCCGCGTGCGCCAGTGGGTCGCCGTCGGCGCGTTCGTCGTCGCGGTCGCGATGGCGCTCAGCGCCTTCCTGTTCGGCGCGCGGTCGGAGCGGTTCCGCGTGCAGGCGGAGGCCGCGACCCACTCGGCCCAGGCGCGCCAGATCGCGCTCGTCGCCGACGAGGTGCGGCCCGTCACACCCAACGTCGCCGCGCAGCTCAGCGTGGCGGCACTGTCCCTCGACGACTCGGTGGAGACCCGCTCCGCCGTCGTGCAGTCGGCGGGCTCCGAGGTCCCCACCCGGGCGACGGGTCCGGCGGGCAACACCAACGTCGCCGCCTCTGCCGACGGCAGGACGATCGTGCGCGCCGACAGCGCGGGAGAGGTCAGCATCTGGCGCGACGGCGGCATCGCGGCCGCGCCGTCGACCCGGTTCGCCAGCGGCGGCCGCCAACTCTTCACCCTCACGCTCGCCGAGATCGACGGCCGCCTTCTCGCGTTCGTCGGCGGGCAGCAGACCGGCGGCCTGTGGGACATCACCGACGAGCCGCGGAGCCTCGGCGACTTCGGTGCCGACACCGTCGTCTACAGCTCCACCTTCGCCGGGCACACGCTCCTCTTCGGCACGCTGGAGGGCGAGATCCGCCGCTACGATCTCACGACGCCCACCACCCCGTCGGAGCTGCCGACCCTCTCCGTGGGCGCGGGCACGCAGGTGCAGGCGCTCGCCGCGGCCGACGACTGGGTCCTCGCGGGTGGCGCGACCGCCACGGCGGCCGTCTTCAGCGCCGACGGCACCCGTCACGCCGATCTCACGCTTCCCTCCCGGCTCCTCTCGGCCTCGGTCTCGGAGGACGGCTCCGAGGTGGTGGGCGGGACGACCAACGCCGGAGCCATCGTGTGGCGCGTCACGCGGACCCCCGGGCAGGGCCCCACATTCACGCAGCGTGCGTCTCTCGAGCTCCCGCTGAACGTCCACGCCGTCCTGCACGCCGGGACGCGCGTGTACGCCGGCGGCGTCTTCGGCGAGGTGCGCGAGTTCTCCGTCGAGGGCGAGATCCTCCGACGGTGGCCGGCCCGGAACGCCGTCGTCGGCCTGGGCGTGGCGGGTGAGAGCCTCCTGGTCGGCACGACAGAGGGCGTGATCGACGGTTGGGCCCTGCACAGCCCGAACCTGGTCATGACGGCCGACCCGGCTACCCGGCTCTACGATCTCACCCGGGGCGGCGACGACGTGGTGCTCGTCGGCACCACGACCGGTGGCCGGGTGTTCGCCCGCTCCGACGACGAGTGGCGGCCGCTGCCGCTGCGGCCCCTGTCGGACGACACCGAGTTCAACTCGATGTACGCGCTCAGCGGGGACGGGCGGATCGTCGCCAACCAGACATCCGACGGGCGCCTCCTCACCTTCGAGCGTGCGGACGGCGAGTTCCACCAGATCGACGACCGTCGCTACGCCGAGGACATGGTGGACCTCCGGCTTTCGCGCACGGGCCGGTACCTCGCCGTCGGGCTCCTCGGCACCGCCGGCTACCAGCTGTTCCGGCGCGCGGACGACGGCTGGCACCCGCTCGGGACGGCAGACGATGCCTGGCCCGCGACCTGCGCCTTCAACCAGGACGAGACGCTGTTCGCCGCGATGTCCAAGGACGGGCAAGGACTGTCCGTCTACCGGATCGACGGCGGCCTGGAGCACCTCGTCACTCACCCGATGATCAACGACGAGATCCCCTCCAAGATCACCTTCTCCAGCGTCGGCACCCTGGCCGTCGGCAACACCCCCGGCGACATCACGCTCTACGACATGAGCGACCCCGCGCGCCCCTCGGCCACACAGCAACTACGGGACGCGAGATCGTCGATCTCACAGCTCGACTTCGCCGCCGACGGCTCCACGCTGTTCGCCGCCACCGAGGAGGGTCTCGTCTGGGCGTGGGCGCGCGGCGCCGACGGCAGGTTCGCACTCGACCTCCGGTTGAAAACGCGCTCGACCTCGGTGCCGGGCGTGGCGGCACTGGGTGATGACGTCCTCATGACGCTGGCCGACGGCCGCACCGTCGCTTGGCCCCGCCACCCGCGCCGCGAGGGCGAGCGGCTATGCGAACGGTTCGGGACCCCATTGTCGGCGACGGAGTGGGAACGCCTCGTCCCGGGCGTCGCCCAGACCGACGGCTGCGGCTAGGGAAGTACTGATCAGAGACCGGCGAAGAGGTCCGTGGCGATCTCGCCCTCGGGGAACGGCTCGCCGGTGGCCAGCAGATAGGCCTCGCCCGCGCCGGGAAGCTCCTGCATGATCGCGTAGAACTGCCAGAAGGGGTTCTCGGGGTCGACCTGGCTGCGGTGCGATCCGAGCGCACGCCGGCAGATCTCCAGCCAGGGACCGCACTCGACGACAGCGACGATCTGGCTCGGGGCGGGGCCGAAGTCCTCCTCGGAGCGCTCCTCGTCCGGCCAGAGCTCGAGGCCGCGCTCCTTGGCGATGCGGTAGGCCTCGACCCAGCGCTCGGTGTTGTGAGTGTTCCACAGCACGCGCTGCACCTGCCACGGGGCGCCGAGGTCGGGGCGGTGCGACGCCGCCGCGGCCAACACGGTCGCGTACATGGCGACGCGATGGGCCTGCACATGGTCGGGGTGGCCGTAGTTGCCGAACGGGTCGTAGGTCACGAGCACCTGCGGCCGGCGCGAGCGGATCACCTCGACGAGGTGGTTGGCCGCCTCGAGCAGGTCCGCGCGCCAGAAGGCGTTGTCGGGCATGTCATCGGGCGCGACGACCGCGCCCTTCTCGTCCCTGGCCATGCCCGAGTCGTGGTAGCGGCCGGCGCCGCCGAGGTAGACGTGGTCCGTGACGCCGATCTCGGCCAGCGCGACGGCGATCTCGCCTTGGCGGTGTCCTCCCAGCTCCCCGGGCGTGAAGTGCGCCCAGTCGGGTACGAGGATCTCGCCCAGCTCGCCCAAGGTGCAGGTGACGAGCGTCACCTGGGCGCCCTCGGCGACGTAGCGCGCCATAGTCGCGGCGGACTGGCTCGACTCATCGTCGGGGTGGGCATGGACAAGCAGGAGGCGTCGGTCGGCTAGCACGTCGTTCAGCATAGGTCCCTCGTCAACTGCCGGGGCGGGCACACCGTGACGTCACCTGGCGCCGAGCAGAGTCGCGAAGTCGACGAAATCGTCGGCCTCGCTTGCACGGCGCGGGGTTGAGGCGAGGACGGCGGCGAGCTCGCCCGCCGCGACCTTGACCCGTCGGTCCAGACCCGCGGCGCCCAGGCCGCCGAAGTCCGCCGTCGCGGCGAACACCGCGGTACGCACCGGGACCGCGCCGAGGTAGCTGAGCAGCGGGCGCATGGCGAACTCGAGCATCAGCGAGTGCCGCTCCGTGCCGCCGGTCGCGGCCATCAGAACGGGCTTCCCCCTGACGGTGTCCGGCTCGAGGATGTCGAAAAAGCTCTTCACCAGGCCGCTGATGGACGCGGAGAACGTGGGGCTGACGACGACCAGCGCGTCGGCGGAGGCGACGTCCTCGACGACGTGGGCGTCGAGCTCCTCCCCCTCGAGCGCGAGCGCCTCGCGCAGCCGGGTGACGATGTCGTCGCCCAGGACGCGGGTAGACGACGGCGACCCGAGGCCGCCGGAGATCACGACGATACGCATCATGTTCATGTCTTTCAGGAGTGTCGTTGTGTACGTGAAGATACGGAGTTGGCTAGGCCCATTGGTAACGACCACGCCGGTTCGCCGGCGCTCACGCGGCGGCTCAACCAGCGCACGTCAGAGGCGATTGTCGTCCTCGGCGCGGGTGCCGGTCCAGCGGTCGACGGAGGGCTCCGCGGGTCCCGCGGCGGCTGGAGCGTCGGCGGGGAGGCGGTTCGCGTGGGTCGGGGCGTCGGGGACGCCGGGGGCGCGAAGCGCGGCGAACTCCTTGCGGAGCACCGGCACGACCTCCTCGCCCAGCAGGTCGAGCTGCTCCAGCACCGTCTTCAGAGGGAGGCCCGCGTGGTCCATCAGGAACAGCTGGCGCTGGTAGTCGCCGGCGTAGTCGCGGAAGCCGAGCACCCGCTCGATCACCTGCTCCGGAGAGCCCACCGTGAGCGGAGTCTCGCGGGCGAACTCCTCCAGCGACGGGCCGCCGCCGTAGACCGGGGCCTTGTCGAAGTAGGGCCGGAACTCGCGCACGGCGTCCTGCGAATTCCTTCGCATGAACACCTGGCCGCCGAGCCCGACGATGGCCTCCTCGGGGCGGCCGTGGCCGTAGTGCGCGAAACGGCGACGGTACAGGTCGACCATGCGCTTGGTGTGCGAGGCCGGCCAGAAGATGTTGTTGTGGAAGAAGCCGTCACCGTAGTAGGCGGCCTGCTCCGCGATCTCCGGCGAGCGGATCGAGCCGTGCCACACGAACGGCGGCACGCCGTCGAGCGGGCGCGGGGTGGCGGTGAAGCCGTGCAGCGGCGTGCGATGCTGGCCCTGCCAGTTGACGACGTCGCTTCGCCATAGCTCGTGCAGCAGCGCGTAGTTCTCGACGGCCAGCGCGATGCCGTCGCGGATGTCCTTGCCAAACCAGGGGTAGACCGGGCCGGTGTTGCCGCGGCCGAGAGTCAGGTCCATGCGGCCGTCGACGAGGTGCTGCAGCATGGCGTAGTCCTCGGCGATCCGCACCGGGTCCGTGGTGGTGATCAGCGTCGTCGCGGTCGACAGGATGATGCGCTCGGTCTGCGCGCCGATGTAGGCGAGCGTCGTCGTCGGGGAGGACGCCACGAAGGGCGGGTTGTGGTGCTGCCCGACCGCGACGACGTCGAGGCCCACCTCCTCGGCCTTCTTCGCGATCGCGACGGTGGCCTTGATCCGCTCGTGCTCGGTCGGGGTGCGGCCGTTGGTCGGATCGGTGGTGATGTCACCGACGGTGAAGATGCCGAACTGCATCATGACTGCCTCCTAGTGCTTGCACCATCATACAACATCGTTGATGTTTCAACTATTCCGGTCGTCGCTCCGCCCACCTTCGATTTTAGTTAGCTCACCTAATGAGCTAGGCTAAGGAATCGGAGATGATGACCTAGTGACAGAATCAGAAGAGGAGCGCTTCGCGCTCGCCAACGACCTGCGCCTCGCGTGCCAGCGCATCGCGCGGCGCGTGCGGTTCGAGTCCACCAGCCAGGTGGCACCGCACCAGTTCTCGGTGCTCGCGCACCTGCACCACGGCGGGGCGCAGACCCCCGGGCAGCTCGCGGCGCTCGACCGGGTCAGCGCGCCGTCGATGACGCGAACCGTCAACTGCCTGGAGGCCGACGGCCTCGTCGCCCGAGTGCCGCACCCCGGCGATGGGCGCCAGGTCCTGGTCGAGCTGACCGCCGCGGGGCTGGCCATCATCACGCGCACGATCGCCAGCCGCGACACCTGGATGGCCGCACACCTGGAGGGCCTCGACGACGACCAGCTCTCGCTGCTCAGGAAGGCCGCCGACCTCCTGCTGGAGGTGTCCAATGGCTAGCCGGACGACTCCGCGCCCGCGGTCGCGCACCTTCGCTTCGTTCGCCGTCGCGAACTACCGCCTGTTCTTCCTCGGCGCGCTCGTCAGCAACCTCGGCACATGGGTCCAGCGGATAGGCCAGGACTGGCTGGTGCTGACCGAACTCACCGACCACTCGAGCACCGCGCTCGGCATCGTCACGGCGCTGCAGTTCCTCGCCGTCCCGTTCCTCGCGCCGTACGCCGGCGCCGTCGTCGACCGCTTCTCGAAGCGCACCGTGCTGCTGATCACGCAGTCCGCGCTCGGCCTCACCTCGCTGGCGCTCTGGGGGCTCATCGCGACGGGCTCCGTCGCGCTCTGGCACGTCTACGTCATCGCCTTTCTCACCGGCGTCATCAGCGCCTTCGACAACCCCGCGCGCCAGGCGTTCGTATCCGAGATCGTGCCGCACGAACTGCTGCCCAATGCCGTCGGGCTGAACTCGACGTCGTTCAACGGCGCCCGCCTCATCGGCCCAGGGGTCGCCGGTCTGCTCGTCGCCGCGGTCGGCGTGGGCCCGACGCAGCTGATCAACGCGGTGAGCTTCGCCGCGATGATCGCCGCCATCCTCGCGATGAACGCCGCCCAGCTGACGCCGGCGCCCCGGGCGGCATCCGCGGGGGCGGCCGTCGACGGCCTGCGCTACCTGCGCCGTCGGCCGGACCTCATCGTGCTGCTCGTCATCGTGTTCATGCTCGGAACGTTCGGGATGAACTTCCAGATCTTCAACGCCACCATGGCCACCCAGGTGTTCGGCACGGGCGCGGAGGAGTTCGGGCTACTCGGCACCATCATGGCCGTCGGGACGCTCGCCGGCGCCTTGATGGCCGCGCGCCGCGTCGCGCCGACGCTGCGCACCATCCTGCTCGCGCTCGCCGGGTTCGCGGTCAGCACGCTGGCGCTGACGTTCGCGCCGAACTACGTCGTCTACGCCCTGCTCCTCATCCCGTCGGGGTTCTTCGCGCTCACCGTCATGACGACGGCGAACGCCGCGGTCCAGATGGGCACCGCGCCCGAGTTCCGCGGCCGCGTGATGTCGATCTACGTCGCCATCTTCCTGGGCGGCACACCGCTCGGAGCGCCGGCCATCGGCTGGCTGGGAGAGGTGCTCGGCCCGCGGGCCTCCGTGCTGATCGCCGCCGTCGCCACGGGGCTCACCGTGCTGGGCGTGCTCGCCTACTTCCGCTGGCACGACGGCCTGCGGATCCACCTCGAGCGCGCACCGCTCCGGCTCAGGTCGAGCACCGTGAAGGCCGCGTGACTCAGCCAGCGTCGTCTTCCGGCTCCGCCGGATTGAGCCCGGCCCCTGCGCGAAGCGCCGGGCCGGTGTCGAAATCACCCGGCGGCAGGACGCGCTCGTTGAGTTCGATCCAGGAGGAGTCGCAGCCGGGGCACCGGTAGACGGGAGCGCCCTCAACCCGCTCGTCGGTCTCGATCGTCCCGCACGCGTCCTGGCACGGCCAGGAGGTCAGGAATCGGGCGGCCATCGGGGGCGCCTACCGGCCCCAGGTCTCGCGGAGCCACGCGGCGGAGCGCGGCAGCCACGACCCGGGGCCCTCCGGAAGCTCGGCCCGGTCGGCGTTCGATACGTGGGTCGCCGTCGACAACCCGTGCTCGCCGCGATCGTAGAGGTGGTACTCGACCTCGACGCCCTGCGCCTCCAACGCCGTCGCGAACCGGGCCGACTGGCTCGGCGGCACGACGGCGTCCTCGGCGGTGGTCCAGACGAAGCTCGGAGGGCAGTGCGGCGACACCGCGTCGTAGAGGTCCAGGTACGTCAGGGCCGGCTCCTGATCCGTCGCCCAGCCCGTGCCGAGGACCGCGTAGGAGGCGACCAGCGCGTCCGGCCGCGAGGGGTAGTCGAGCAGGCGCTCGTTGGCCGCGACCCCGAGGAACCGCAGCGCCGCGTACTCGGACCGCTCCGCGGCGACGAGTTCGTCGTCCTGCCAGTGCGTCGCCAACTGCGCCGCGACGTGGCCACCCGCGGAGAACCCGAGGATCGCGACCCGCTGGGGGTCGACCCCCAGCTCCTCGGCGTGAGCCCGCACCCAGCGGACGGCGCGCGCGGCGTCGATCGCGGGGGCGAGCCCCAAGGCGTGCTCGCGGATCGAGTAGCGCAGGATGAAGGCGTTGAAACCGTGCGCGAGATACGCGGCGGCGACGGGATCCGCCTCGCGCTGCGAAAGGAACTGGTAGCTGCCGCCGGGGCAGATCACGATCGCCGGGCGCGGGTGCTCCAGCGGCGTCGGCTGCTCGTCGGGCGAGGGCAGATCGAAGCAGACGGCCTCCAGCGTGACGTTGCGGCTCGGGTTCATGGTCACGGTGAAGCTGCGCATGCGTTCATCTTAGGAGGACCATCTCCGCCGGGCCATCAGCCCGGGGGAAACACGGGAGGCCCGATCGTCGACCTCCCCTCCGCGGGGACGCCAAGAGGCCCCGGCCGGAGCCGGGGCCTCTTGGGGACGATCGGGCACGCCCGGGCCCTTCGGCGCGGTCGCGATCGACGTCATCGACGCGGCCGGCGCGAGGGCCCGCTACTTAGCGACGACCTCGAACGGGACGTGCGCGGTGACGGCGCCGTGCAGCTTGATGGCTGCGGTGTGGCTGCCGAGCGACTTCACGGGCTTCGCGAACGACACCGCGCGCTTGTCGACGGTGGGGCCACCGGCCTTCTTCACGGCGACGGCGACGGCGTTCGTCGTGATCGAGCCGAACAGGTGGCCCTGCTCCGAGGCGGCGGCCGCGACCGTGATGGTCAGGCCCTCCAGCTGGGAACGGATCTCCTGCGCGTGCTCGACGCCGCGCACCTCGCGGGCGTCGCGCGAACGCTTGATGCCCTCGATCTGCTTCTCGGCGCCACGGGTCCAGCGGATCGCCTTGCCCTGGGGCACGAGGTAGTTACGGCCGTAGCCGTCCTTGACCTCGACGACGTCGCCGGCGATGCCGAGCTTGTCAACAGTGCTGGTCAGAATGAGCTTCATCTCTTCTTCCCTTCCGATCAGCGAGCGGTCGACGCGTACGGCAGCAGGGCAACCTCGCGCGCGTTCTTGACGGCGAGGGCGACCTTGCGCTGGTCCTGGACCGAGAGGCCAGTGACGCGACGGGCGCGGATCTTGCCACGCTCAGAGATGAACTTCTTGAGCGTGTTGATGTCCTTGTAGTCGATGTTGGCGACGCGAGTCGTCTTCACCGGCATGATCTTCTTCTTGTTCACAGACTTGCGCTGTGGACCGGCCATTGTGGTGCTCTCCTTGAATGAGTTGGGCCATCGGCCCGTGAAAGCCCGTCTTGCGACGGAATGTGCCAGCTAGCCCCGGAGCTCGACGAGGGAGGCGCCGTGCGCCACCGCCCGGCTCGGCCGACGGGACCAGATAAGCGGGTGGATCAGAACGGGGGCTCTTCCGGCTGGGACGCCTGGGCCCACGGGTCGTTGCCGCCGCGGTTGCCGCCGGCGTTGCCGGAGCTGGACCACGGGTCTCCGCCCGAGGACTGGGGCGCCTGCTGGCCGCCGCCGCCCTGATTGCCCTGCCAGTTGCCGCCACCGCCGCCGCCACCCGCGGTGCGGGTGACCTTGGCCGTCGCGTAACGCAGAGCCGGACCGACCTCGTCGACATCAACCTCGAACACGGTGCGCTTCTCGCCCTCGCGGGTCTCGTAGCTGCGTGCCTTGAGGCGCCCCGAGACGATGACGCGAGTGCCCTTGGAGAGGGACTCGGCCACGTTCTCGGCGTACTGGCGCCACACCGAGCAGTTGATGAACATGGAGTCGCCGTCTCGCCACTCGTTCGTCTGACGATCGAACGTCCGGGGGGTCGACGCGACCGTGAAGTTCGCGACCGCCGCCCCGTTGGGCGTGAAGCGGAGCTCGGGGTCAGCCGTGAGGTTGCCGATGAGCGTGATGGGAGTCTCGCCTGCCATGTTCTTTGCCTTCCGATGGATCGGACTTATTTCAGTCTGCTTGCCCTACATAGTTGCCGGTAGCACCGACAATTTCTCGCGAGCAGGCAAATCTGTGGATTACTTCTTGCCGTCCAGGCGCAGCACCTTGGTGCGCACGATCTTCTCGTCGATACCCATCAGACGATCCAGCTCGGCGACGACAGGGTGCTCGGCGGTCAGCTGCACGACGGCGTAGCTGGCCTCGGACTTCTTGTTGATGTCGTACGCCAGACGGCGACGGCCCCAGAAGTCGACGTTGTCGACCGTGCCGCCACCCTTGGTGATGACCTCAAGGTGCTTCTCGACCAGAGCGGGTACCTGGCGCTCATCGACGTCTGAATCGACGAGAACCATCATTTCGTACTTACGCATGCTTCAGCCCCACCTCCTTCGGACTAACGGCCGCGGGTCGTTCCCGCGGCAGGAGGGCATGGCCGCCCGACTCGGGCGACCGACCGCCGAGCTTATCACGCTCCTTGAGCCGCGTCGCTTCGCTCGTGGGCCCGGCTCACGGGGCGTCGAGGTGCTCCTGGGCCCAGGTGTGCTCGCGGAGCTCGGCGATCCGGCCGCTGGCCTCGATCTGCCTCCAGAACAGGTCCGCCCACTCCTGGTGGCCCTTGTCGTTCGGGTGGAACCAGTCGGCTGCCGTCTTCGTGTAGTAGAGCAGCCGACCCTCCTGCCGCATCGCGTCGTAGATCGGCACCTTGTGGTGGCCGTGTCGCTCGATCAGCTCGACGGCGCGGCTCGCCATCGCCCTCGACCGCTGCTCGAGGCCCGGGATGACGAACCACGGCACATCCCCGACGAAGCTGCCCGCGGGCAGCCCGGCCAGGATCTTGTCGAAGCTGGCCGCGAACGACTCGACGGTGTTGCCGATGGCGAACACCACGTCGTTGCCGCCGATGTCGAGCGTGACGATGTCGGGTTCGAAGCCCAACTCGGCCAGCGCCGGCAGCTGGCCCGCGACGACGTCGCCCGAGATCGCCCCGGAGACCGAGAGGTTCGTGATCGCGACCGACCGCCCCGTCGCCAACGAGATCCGGCGCCCGAGCAGCGCCACGTAGCTCGCGCCCACGTGCGAGGCGCCCACGCCCTGGGCGGCGGAGTCGCCCAGCGCGACGTAGTGCACCACGCCCTCGGGGTGTTCGCGCCCCACCCCGTCGTCGGGGTGCTGGGCGCGCGGCTCGGCCCAGTGCTCGCGGAAGGCGTCGACGTCACGGCTGATCTGCCGCTGCCCCTGGATGTACTTCACGCCCGCGATCGCGAGCGCCGAGCCGGCCGCGCCCGCCGCGACCCCGCCCCAGAAGGGCAGCTTGCCGCTCATCGACGCCGCCGGTACGGGCCGGGGAGGACGGGGTTGCCGTCCTTCGCCCACGCGCGCAGGCCGCCCGCGAGCGACTCGGCCAACAGGCCCTGCTCGCGCAGCTGCCGCGCGGCGATGCCGGAACGCAGCCCGTTGTCGCACATGACGACGATGGCGGCGTCGTGGTCGGCGAGGGGGTCGTCGCCGTAGATGGCGTCGAGCGGGTTGTCGGCGAGCAGCTTCGGGTCGACAGGCCGCGCGCCCGGCGCGTGCCCCGCCTCATACTCCAGCGGGGTGCGCACGTCGACGAGCACCGCCCCCTTGCTGAGCGCGAGCAGCGTCTCGTCGACGCTCAGCCCGCCGGAAGAGCCCTTGCCGAGGAAGTCAAGCAGTCCCATGCGCCAATGTTCCCGCGTCGGAGCCCTCCAGCCAAGCCGGTTCACAGAATCCCCCAGAGGAAGAGGCCGCCGACGCCGACCACGAAGTTCGCCACGATCCCGAGCAGCACGTAGCCGGCCCAGCGCCGTCGGGCCCAGTAGACGGTGAGCGCGACCAGCGCGAGGGAGGCCACCAGCACCAGCGCGGCGAGAACCATCGACGCAGTCGACGGCGGGGCGATCACGAAGTCGATGGCCGAGCTGTCGTAACTCGGCAGCAGCAGCCACACGAGCGCGGCCGTTACGCCCGGCAGCGCGACGGCGAGCGAGACGAGCCCCATCACGACGGCGCCGGGCCACGTCGTCCAGAACTTCTGCCGCGCCGTCATGGCACCCCCGTCAGTCTTGCCCGCGGCGCTCGTAGCGGGCGTACATCTCGTCGACCAGCGCCTTGAAGCGCGCCTCGACCTCGCGGCGGCGGACCTTCAGCGTCGGCGTGAGGAGGCCGTTGTCCATGGTGAACTCCTCGTTCAGCACCTTGGTGTCCTTCGGCTGGTCCTGGGTGGGGAGGCGCTTGGTGATCTCCGCGACGCGGCGCTTCAGCTCGTCCAGCAGCTCGACGGAGGCCAGCCAGTCCTGGATCTCGCCCGGCCAGTGCGCGGCCGCGGCGAGGGCCTCGACATGCGGCAGCGACGGCTTGACGAGCAGCGTCACGTACGGCCGGTTGTCGCCGAGGAGGACGGCGTGCTCGAACAGCGGGTCGGCGAGGATCAGGCCCTCGATGGGCTGCGGGGCGACGTTCTTGCCGCCGAGCGTGACGATGATGTCCTTCAGCCGGTCGGTGATGGTGAGGAAGCCGTCGGTGTCGACGTAGCCGACGTCGCCGGTGTGCAGCCAGCCCTCGTCGTCGATCACCTCGGCGGTGGCCTCCTCGGCGTTCCAATAGCCGACCATCAGGTTGGGGCCGCGGTAGAGGATCTCGCCGAGCTCCGCGATGCGCAGCTCGCCGCCCGGCAGAACCTTGCCCGCGGTGGCCTCCTTGAAGTCGTCGGGCGCGTTGAACGAGACCAGCGGCGACGCCTCGGTGAGGCCGTAGCCCTGCTGGATCGGGAGGCCGATGGAGGCGAAGAACTCCTCGATCTCCACCCGCAGCGGCGCCCCTCCGCAGGCGAGCACGGACTTCGGCCCGCCCATCGCGTCGCGCACGGCCTTGAGCACGAGCTTGTCGGCGACCTTGAGCTGCGCGCGGAGGAAGGCGCCCGGCTCGCGTCCCGCCCGGTACGCGTACTGCGCGTGGCGGCCCACCCTCAACGCCCACGCGAAGATGCTCCGCTTCACGGGCGAGGCCGCGGCCTTCGCGTGCGCCGTCGTGTACACCGTCTCGTACAGCTTCGGCACGCTCACCATCATCGTCGGCTGCGCGAGCACCATCTGCTCGGCCACCGTGCGCGCGTTCTCGACGTAGGTGTTCATGCAGCCGTGCGTCAGCACGACCATGGTCCACGCCCGCTCGAGCGCGTGCGACAAGGGCAGGAAGCTCAGCGAGTGATCCTCGGGCGTGATGTCGAAGAACTGGTCGAGCGCGTCCGACTGGGCCACAAGCGCCTTGTGCTGGATCATGACGCCCTTGGGGTCGCCCGTGGTTCCCGAGGTGTAGATGATGGAGACCAGGTCGTCGCCGGTCGCGCTCTCGTAGCGCTCCTCGACAGCCCCGGTGGGCTCGGCGAGGAAGTCCTCGTAGCGTTCGAGCCGCTCCGGCATGCCCAGCCACGGCCTGACGACGACGATCCGCGCGAGCGCGGGCAGGTCGTCGGCCGCCTCGAGCACGCGCTCCGCCTCGCTCTGGCCGCCGACGAACATCACGGTGAGCCCGGAGTCGCGGGCGATGAAGGCGATCTGCTCGGGCGTCGACGTCGCGTACAGCGGCACGGGCACGGCGCGGGCGGCGCCGGCGCCGAAGTCGATCTCGGACCACTCCGGCCGGTTGCCGAGAAAGATCCCGACGCGGTCGCCGGGCGCGACACCGGCGTCGATCAGCCCTTGGGCGACGGCGTCGACCCGCTCGCCGAACCGGGCATAGGTCTGGGTCACCCAGTCGTCGCCGCGGCGGATGCGGGTCGCGATGCGGTCCGTGTACGTGTCGATGGCGGCCCTGAGGCGAGCGACGACGTGGTCTGACATGGTGGGCCCTTCGTTGACGCCAGGCGGTGCCCCGAGACTACCCGCCCCGCCGGCGTGTAGGGTGGGCGGTCCCCGATGAAGGAGCCCGAGTGACTGACTGAGCCCTGCACGCCCGATGCGCATCCGCGCATGCGTTGGCGTGCGTCTCCCCAGACCGCATCCCAGCGACCGCTCAGGACTCCTCATGGCTCACTCACCAGCCGTCGTCGTCGACGGCCTCGCCTATCACCTCGCCGACGGCACCGTCATCCTCGACGGCGTCTCGGCCACCTTCCCCGTCGGCCTGACGGGGCTCATCGGCCCCAACGGCTCCGGCAAGTCGACGCTGCTGCACCTCGTCGCCGGGAGGCTCGCCCCGACGGCGGGAACGGTCCGCGCCGACGGCCGCGTCCTGCTCGTGCCCCAGCGGTTGACGACGGCGGGGTCGGTGGCCGAGCTGCTCGGCGTCGCCGACGTGCTCGCGGCGCTGCGCGCGGTCGAGGCCGGCTCCGTCGACCCGGCGGACTACGACGCCGTCGGCGACCGGTGGGACGTCGAGGCGCGCGCCGTCGCCGAGCTGGCCGTGCTGGGCCTGCCCGCGGAGCCGTCGTTCCTGGACCGGCCGGCGGCGACGCTGTCGGGCGGGGAGGCCACGCGGGTCGCCTTGGCGGGCGCCCGGCTGGCTCGGGCCGACGTCACGCTCCTCGACGAGCCCACCAACAATCTCGACACCCGGACGCGGCGGTGGCTGTACGACGCGCTGGAGGGCTGGGCGGGCGCGCTGATCGTGGTCAGCCACGACCGCGACCTGCTGGAGCGCGTCGACGCCCTCGTCGACCTCGACAGGCGCGGCGCGGTGAGCTTCGGCGGCGGGTTCGAGGCCTACCTCGCGCACAAGGAACAGCGTCAGGAGACGGCGGAGCGCCAGCTGCGCGAGGCCTCGGCCCAGCTGGAAAGGGCGAGGCGCCAGGCCCAGGCCGAGCTGCAGCGCGAGGCGCAGCGCAACCGCTCGGCCCGCAAGGAGCGCGCCGCGGGCAACGTCGGGAAGGGCGCCGCGGACTTCTTCCAGAACCGCGCCGAGAAAGGCTCGGGGTCGAAGGCCGTCGCGCACCAGAAGGCGGTCCAGGAGGCCGCCGAGGCGCGGACGCTGGCCGACGACGCCGCCCGCACCGACGACGCGATCCGCCTCGCGCTCCCCGGCACCACCGTCCCGAGGGGCAAGGACGTGCTGCGGATCCGCGTCGGTGAGACGGCGCTGTCGGTCGTCGGCCCGGAGCGCATCCGCGTCACCGGAGACAACGGCGCGGGCAAGTCGACCCTGCTCGCCTTCATCCTGGGTTCGCTCCTTGACTCCGACACGTCTCCCCCGCTCCTTGCGTCGATCCCCTCCCCACCCCCAAAGGGCGAGCACAGATCTCTGTATGCGCCGACGAAGGGCCATATAGGCCTTCCTTCACGCATACAGAGAACTGTGCTCGGGAACGCGCAGGTAGAGCTGGCTCCCACCGTCCCGACGGGGATGCTGGCGCAGAACCTCGACGGTCTGGACGCGTTCCCCACGGCGCTCGACGCCGTCCGCGACGCCGCGCCCGGCCGCACCCCGCACGAGGCGCGGGTGCTGCTTGCCCGGTTCCTGATCCGGGGCGAGCGCGCGGACCAGCCGCCGTCGACGATGTCCGGCGGCGAACGGTTCCGCGTCGGCCTGGCCCGGACGCTGTTCGCCGACCCCGCCCCTCAGTTGTTGGTGCTGGACGAGCCGACCAACAACATCGACCTCGCCTCGGCGGAGCAGCTGGTCGCGGCCCTGGACGACTACCGCGGCGCGCTGCTCATCGTCACCCACGACGAGCATCTCTCCCGTGACCTCCGGGTCGAGAGAACCTGGAACGTCACAAAGCGGGAAAACTCAGTCGTGATCGCCGACGACCTGGCTCGCTGATGACTTCAGACGAGGCCGATGGATGACGAGGCCGCGAGTCGGTTAGGCGGGCGTCGTGACGACGAGCACCACAGCGAAGCCTGCGCCAGGAGAACAGCTCGTCGTCACGTGGGCAGGAGCGGCCTCGTCATCCAGCGGTCGGGCCACCCATATCAACGAGCCAGGTCGGCGGCGATCACCTGGCGCATGCCTTCGATGGCGACGGGGATCAGGTTCTCGACCTTCGATGCGTCCTTCTCGGCCTCCGTCATGGGCGCGAAGTCGTGGTGGCCCATGATCATCATCACGCCGCCGGTTCGGACGCGGCGGGTGGCGCCCACCAGGAACAGCGTCGCGCACTCCATCTCGGAGACCAGGCAGCCACCCTTGACCCAGGCGTCCCAGCGCTCCCGGAGGCGCGGGCCGACGGGCATCGAGTCCGGCGAGTGCTGGCCGTAGAACGAGTCCTTCGACTGCGAGACCCCGACGTGGTAGCGCCGGTCCATGCCCTTGGCGGCGGCGACGAGACCGTTGACGAGGTCGAGGCTCGCGACGGCCGGGAACTCCATCGGGAGGTAGTGCAGGCCGGTGCCCTCGTCGCGGATGGCCGCGCTGATGACCGCGATGTCACCCGGCTGCGTCTCGGGCTGCATCGCCCCGGACGTGCCGACCCTCATGAACGTGTCCGCGCCGACGTGGATCAGCTCCTCGACCGCGATCGCCGTCGACGGGCCGCCCATTCCGGTCGACGTCACGGCCACGGGCACGCCGTCGAGCTCGCCCGCCCAGGTGGTGTGCTCGCGGTGCGACGCCACGAAGCGCGGGTTGTCGAAGTGCTGGGCGATGGTCTCGCACCGACCTGGGTCGCCGGGCAGGAACACGTACCTGCCGATGTCACCCTCGGAGAGGTGGATGTGGTACTCGTAGCCGTCCGAATACGTGGCCATGGCGACTCCTTCGTTGCTCGCGGCTTCCCGCCGATCCCAACCGTAGCGCCAGTGGCGGCTCCCTCGCCCGGATCGAATGCACTCCGCGACCGCTCAACGCCGGACCGGGAGGACCTTGCGCATTCTTCGATAAACATCTAATTTAGATACACACCTAAGAAGGGAGGAGCATGTCCGACCTCGACGAGCGCGTGACGCTGCTCAAGACCATCGCCGACGCCACCCGCCTGCGCATCCTCGGGCTGCTCGCCGAGCGCCCGCGCAGCGGGACGGAGCTTGCCACCGAGCTCGAGCTCACGGCGCCCACCATCAGCCACCACCTGCACCGGCTCCGCGACGTCGGCATCGTGCGCGCGCAGGCCGACGCGCAGCGGCGCATCTGGTCGATCAACCACGACCTCCTCGCCGACGTGCATCGCCCCGACGCCGCGCCCGGACCCGTCGACGCCGACCACGAGCGCACCGTGCGCACGTTCTTCGACGGTGAGCGGCTCCGCTCGATCCCGGCCAAGCGCAAGGCGCGGGTCGCCGTCCTGCTCGAGCTCCTGCGGCGCTTCGAACCCGGGCGCAGGTACGCCGAACGAGAGGTCAACGACATCCTCCGCCACGCCCACCCGGACGTCGCCCTCCTGCGCCGCGAGCTCGTCGACTACCGCTACCTGCGGCGCGCGCGCAACGTGTACTGGGTCAACGACGAGCCGCCCGCCCGCGACGCCAACGAGGCCCAGGAAGTACCCCCCGGGGAGGGCGACTGGCTCGCGGCGCTGATCCGCGGTTCCGTCACGCGACCCTGATCCGCGGCTCCGCCGGGCGGGATTCGGATTCGTGTCGGTAGGCCCCGTTATGGTGAATCCATGACGATCCGACTGGGTGCCCACGTTGACTCCATCGACCCCCTCGCCGACGCCGCGGCGCTCGGCGCCGAGGTGGTGCAGATCTTCCTCGGCGACCCGCAGAGCTGGAAGGCGCCCGCGTGCCTCGTCGACGGCGGCGCGCCCGCGCTGAAGGCGGCGGCCGAGGCGGCCGGCGTCGGCATCGTCGTCCACTCCCCCTACGCGCTGAACGTCGCGTCGGCGAACAACCGCATCCGCATCCCGTCGCGCAAGCTCCTGCAGCAGTCGGTGACCGAGGCCGCCGCCGTCGGCGCGCTCGGCGTCGTGGTGCACGGCGGGCACGTCACGGCCAAGGAGGACCCGTCCGTCGGGTACGCGAACTGGCGCAAGTGCATCGACGGGCTGGACCTGCCCGTCCCGATCTTCATCGAGAACACCGCGGGCGGGAACTCCGCGATGGCGCGCCACCTGGAGTCGATCGACCGGCTGTGGGACGCGCTGTCGGGGTCGCCGAACATCGACCAGGTCGGCTTCTGCCTCGACACCTGCCACGCACACGCCGCCGGCCTCGGGCTCGACGGCCTCGTCGACCGGGTGAGGGCGATAACGGGACGCATCGACGTCGTGCACTGCAACGACTCGCGCGACGTCGAGGGAAGCGGCGCGGACCGCCACGCCAACCTGGGCGAGGGCTTCGCCGACGCCGACGCCCTCGTCGCGCTGGTGAGGGCGGCCGACACCTGGACGATCCTCGAGACCCCCGGCGGCGTCCCCGAGCACGAGCGCGACCTCGCCTGGCTCCGGGAGCGCCTCGCCTAGCGTCGTGTGTCGAAAGCCGCGAGCTACTTCCGGCACGCGGCACTAAAGACAAGGCCTTGTCCGGGCCGATACACTGACCCCGCCACCAAGACCCCTAGCCCGAAGGGACCCTGGCGTGCTTTATGCCTTGATCGCCGTCCACGCGGTGCTTGGCGCGCTCACCCCGCTCCTGGTCCGCGGCCTCCGCGACCGGGTCTTCTACGTGCTCATGCTCGGCCCGCTCGCCGCGGCGATCTGGCTGACCGCGCAGGCGCCGCTGATCCTCGCCGGCGGCACCTACGTCTTCACCGCGCGCTGGATCCCCAGCCTCGACGTCGACCTGACGCTCCGCATGGGGCTCATCCAGTGGGTGCTCGCGATGATCGTGACGTGGATCGGCACGCTCGTGCTGCTCTACAGCCGCTGGTACTTCCAGGGCATGACGGTGGGGCGCTCCGCCGCGATCCTCACCGCCTTCGCCGGCGCGATGCTCGGGCTGGTCACCGCGGACAACCTCGTCGTCCTCTTCGTCTTCTGGGAGCTGACGACGGTCTTCTCCTACCTGCTCATCGGCCACGACCCGCGCCGCAGGGCCAACCGCGGCGCGGCCCAGACCGCGCTGATCGTGACGACGTCGGGCGGCCTCGCGATGCTGGTCGGCATCGTCGCCGTGTGGCAGGCGTCCGGCACCCTTTCGCTGGAGCAGATCGCGGCCAACCCGCCCGTCGGCGCCCTGGCGACGGCTGGTGCCCTGTTGATGCTCGTCGGCGCGCTGACGAAGTCGGCGCTCGTCCCCTTCCACTTCTGGCTGCCGGGCGCGATGGCGGCGCCCACGCCCATCTCGGCCTACCTGCACGCGGCCGCCATGGTGAAGGCCGGCGTCTACCTCGTCGCCGTGCTCGCCCCGTCGTTCGCCACGGTGCCGTTCTGGCGGCCGACGATCATGCTGCTCGGCACCGCGACGCTCATTGTCGGAGGCTGGCGCGCCCTCCGGCAGACCGACCTCAAGCTGCTGCTGGCCTACGGCACCGTCTCGCAGCTGGGCTTCATGGTGCTGCTGCTCGGCATCGGCACGCAGGCCGCGGCGCTGGCGGGCATCGGCACGGTGATCGCTCACGCGCTGTTCAAGTCCGCGCTGTTCATGATCGTCGGCGTCATCGACCACTCCGCGGGCACCCGCGACCTCCGCGAGCTCAACGGCGTCGGCTACCGCGTGCCGTGGCTTGCGGTCCTCGGCGGGCTCGCCGCGCTGTCGATGGCCGGCATCTTCCCGCTCGTCGGGTTCCTCACCAAGGAGGCGGCGTTCGAGGCCGTCGAGTACCTCGTCCGCGGGGATCTCTCCGACGTCGCGCCGCTGCCCGCGATGGCGCTCGCCGTCGCGCTCGTCTTCGGCGCGGCGGTCACCGTGGCCTACACGCTGCGCTGGTGGTGGGGCGCGTTCGCGCCGAAGGACGGCGCCCCGGCGCTGACCTGGCACCGCCCGTCGCGCGGGATGACCATGGTCCCGATGGCGCTCGGCGCCGTCAGCCTCGCCCTCGGCTTCCTCGGCCCGCAGCTCACCGCGATCCTCCAGCCGTACGCGACGAGCGTCGCCGCGGGGCACAAGAGTCACGGCTTCGCGCTCTGGCACGGCCTCACCGTCCCCCTCGGGATGTCCGTGCTCGCCATCCTCGGTGGCGCATGCATGTTCGTGTTCCGGCGCAGGGTCGCCTCGGTGCAGGCCACATTCCCGCACTCGGTGTCGGCCGAGGAGATCTACCACCGCTCGATGCTCCAGATCGACAGGGTCGCCGTCGAGGTCACCGCCCGCACCCAGCGCGGCTCGTTGTCGATCTACCTCGGCACCATCCTCGTGACGCTCGTGACGCTGTCGCTCTACGCCATGATGCGCATCCGCGTGTGGCCGAGCGTGCGGCTGTTCGACGAGTGGCCGCAGCTGCTGATCGCCGTCGTGATCGTCGCGTCCGCGCTGCTGGCCGCGACCTCGCGCGGCCGCATCCGCGCGGTGCTGCTCGTCGGCTTCACGGGCTATGGGCTCGCGCTGCTGTTCGCCATCGGCGGCGCCCCCGATCTCGCCCTCACGCAGGTGCTCGTCGAGACCGTCACCCTCGTGATCTTCGTGCTTGCGGTCCGCAAGCTGCCGCGCTACTTCACGAACCGCCCGCTGAGCTCGACCCGCTGGTGGCGCGTGCTGGTGGCCGCCGCCACGGGAACCGCGGTCACGCTGATCGCGCTCGTCGCGTCGGGGGCCCGCGTCGCCGACCCCATCTCCGACGCCTGGTACGAGGCGGCGTACGAGTTCGGCTACGGCAAGAACATCGTCAACGTCGCCCTCGTCGACACCCGCGCGTGGGACACCTTCGGCGAGATCTCCGTGCTCGTCATCGCCGCCACCGGCATCGCGTCGCTGATCTTCCTCCGCTCCCGCGTCGTCCGGGTCACCTCGACCGAGACCGCCTTCGCGAACCGCTCCGACGACCCGCTGTCCGACACCTCGCCCGGCGTGTGGCTGCGCGCGGGCCAGACCCTCTCCCCCATGGTGCGTTCCGTGGTGTTCGAGGTGGTCACGCGCGTCCTGTTCGGCCCGATGATCATCGTGTCGCTGTACCTGCTGTTCGCCGGTCACAACTCGCCCGGCGGCGGCTTCGCGGGCGGCCTGGTCGCGGGCATGGCGCTGTTCATCCGCTACCTCGCCGCGGGTCGCTACGAGCTCGACGAGGCGGCCCCGTTCGACGCCGGACGGCTGCTCGGCGGCGGCCTGGTCCTCGCGGTCGCGACCGCCGTCACGCCCGTCTTCTTCGGAGGGACCATCCTGCAGAGCTACGACACGCACCTGCAGCTCCCACTGCTCGGCGAGCTCCACCTGGTCAGCTCGACGTTCTTCGACATCGGCGTGTACCTGGTCGTCGTCGGCATGCTGCTCGACGTCGCCCGCAGCCTCGGCTCCGGCATCGACCAGCACGCCAGCGAGGAGATCGCGCCCATGCCGATCCCCGACTCCACCAAGGCCATCCCCGGCCGGCTCGGGGGCGCCTCGTGAGCGCCAACCTGATCCTCGCCGTCACCGCCGGCGTACTCGTCGCCTCGGGCGTCTACCTCCTGCTGGAGCGCTCGCTCACCCGCATCCTGCTCGGCGTGCTGCTGGCGAGCAACGGGGTCAACATGCTGTTCCTCGTCGCCGCGGGCAAGCCCAGCGGGCCGCCGATCATCGGGATCGGCGACGGCGACGTCTCCGACCCGCTGCCCCAGGCCATGGTCCTGACCGCCATCGTCATCACCATGGCCGTCGCCGGGTTCGTGCTCAGCCTCGCCTACCGCAGCTTCCAGCTGCACGGGCACGACGAGGTGGCCGACGACGTCGAGGACGCCCGCATCCGCGAGCTGGCCGAGGCCGACGTCGCGTCCGAGTCCTACGAGGACACCACCTTCTCCGACTCGGGAGACGAGGTCAGCGAATGATCAACCTCATCCCCGCGCCGGTGCTGCTGGCCATCTTCGGCGCCGCGATCGCGCTCGCGCTGCCCCGCCGCCCCGGGCTGCAGCGCCTCGTCTCCGTCGTCAGCATGACCGGCATCGTCGCGGTGGCCGCCACCTTTATCTGGTACACGCACACCAACGGCGCGTTGGCGCTGTGGGTCGCGGGGTGGCCGGCGCCGCTCGGCATCGCGCTGGTCGTCGACCGGTTGAGCGCGCTGATGCTGTTCGTGGCGTCGATCGTCGCTCTCGCCGTTCTCGTGTTCGCCACCGGGCAGGACCAGGACGAGGTGCGCCGCGAGACCCCGGTCTCGATCTTCCACCCCACGTTCCTGCTGCTGATGGCGGGCGTGTCGAACGCGTTCCTCGCCGGCGATCTCTTCAACCTCTTCGTCGGGTTCGAGATCCTGCTCTTCGCCTCGTACGTGCTCCTGACGCTCGGCGGCACGGCCGACCGCGTGCGCGCGGGCACCACCTACGTGATCGTGTCGCTGCTCAGCTCTTCGCTGTTCCTGATCTCCCTGTCGGCCGTGTACGCCGCCACCGGCACCATCAACATGGCGCAGCTCTCGCTCCGGCTCCGCGATCTCACCGAGCCCGTGCAGCTCCTGCTCGAGGTGCTCCTGATCGTCACGTTCGCCATCAAGGCCGCGGTGTTCCCGCTGTCCGGCTGGCTGCCCGACTCCTATCCGACGGCGCCCGCCCCGGTCACGGCGGTGTTCGCCGGGTTGCTCACCAAGGTCGGCGTCTACGCCATCATCCGCACCGAGACGCTGCTCTTCCCGGAGGGGCGGCTCTCGAACGTGCTGCTGTGGGCGGCGCTGCTGACGATGCTGATCGGCATCCTGGGCGCGATCGCGCAGGTGGAGATCAAGCGAATGCTGTCGTTCACGCTGATCAGCCACATCGGCTACATGATCTTCGGCATCGCGCTCCACACGACCGAGGGTCTCGCGGCCGCGATCTTCTACACCGCACACCACATCACCATCCAGGCGACGCTCTTCCTCGTGACGGGCCTGATCGAGCGCCGCGGCGGCACGTCGTCGCTGGACGGCCTGGGTGGCCTGCTCAAGGTGTCGCCGCTGCTCGCGCTGCTGTTCTTCGTCCCGGCGATGAACCTGGCGGGCATCCCGCCGCTGTCGGGCTTCATCGGCAAGCTGGGCCTGCTCGAGGCCGGCGTCGGGGTGGGGACGCCGCTGGCGTGGCTCGTCGTCGCGGGCGGCGTCGTCACCAGCCTGCTGACGCTGATGGCCATGGCGAAGGTCTGGAACCGCGCGTTCTGGGGCGTGACTCCGGCCGAGGCCAAGCGCGAGGAGCAGCCCGCCGAGGAGTGGGACGACGACACCGACCGCCGCCCCATGCCGCCGCTCCAGGTGGGCGCCACCATCGGGCTGATCGTGTTCGGCCTCGCGCTGACCGTGTTCGCGGGGCCGCTGTACGAGTACACGACGGCGGCCGCCGAGGCGCTGCGCGACGGCTCGCTCGTAGCCGCCGTGCTGCCGGAGGGGGTCCGATGATGATCGTTCCTCGCACCCGCGACAAGAAGGTGCTCCGCGACCGTCTCCACAGCCGGCCGCTGTCGATCCTGCTAATGGTCGTCGTGTGGTGCGCCCTCTGGGGCAGCGTTCACCCGATGACGCTGGTCGGCGGGCTGCTGTTCGGC
>DAONOU010000003.1:0-11535 GCA_035409265.1 Arachnia sp.
GCCAGGTGTTTCGCGCGCGTGAACCCGACGTACAGCAGGCGCAGCTCCTCGGCGAGCGACTGCTGGTTCAGGTCCTTGGTCACGTCGTCGCGCCAGTCCGGGGTGGGGCCGACGTACAGGTGGCGGCGGCCCTCCTCGATCAGCGTGAAGGGCCGCGACCGGCGCGGCGCCGTGCCGTCGGTCTCGGGCAGCAGCACGATGGGGAACTCCAGGCCCTTCGCCGCGTGCATCGTCATCACGCGGATCGACGGCGCGTCCGTGGCCACGCGGATGGCATCGTCGTCGTCCGGTCCGGAGGCGCGCGCGGAGAGCAACGCCGTCAGCGCGCTGAGCGACCCGCCGTCGGCGTCGAGGAGTTCGGCGAGGTGGGCGGTGTCGGCGAGCAGGCGGTCGCCGTCGGGCTCGGCCAGCAGCCGCTCCTCGAGGCGCTCCGCGGCGCGGAGATGGGTGAGCACGGCGCCCGGGCCGCCGCGGTCGAATGCCAGGGACAGCTCGCGCAGCAGCGTGCTGACCCGCGCGGGCTCCGGGCCGCCGTCGTGCAGCAGCGTTGCCAGCTCCGAGCCGATCAGCGGCGTCAGCGAGGCCAGCCGGATGTTCGCCTGGCTGGGGTCTGCCAGCGCGGTGAGCAGCGTCAGCCAGTGCGCGGCGGCGGGTTGGCGCCACACGGCCTGGCTGCCGGTCAGCACCGCGGGCAGACCCGCCTCGGTGAGCGCGGCGCGCAACTGCTGGGCGCGGCGTCCCGTGCGCACGAGGACCGCGATGTCGCTCAGCTTCACCCGGCGGGCGTCCGAATCCTCGGCCAGGGCCCCGCCCTTGGGTGACTCCTCGTGCGCGGCGCCGTTCCCGGGCTGCTCGTCGTCTGCGGGAACGAAGCGCGCGTGCTCGAGGAGCAGCTGGACCTGCCGGACGACGTCGTTCGCGACCGCCTCGTCCACCTGCCCGCCGAGGCCGCCCGCGCGCCGCAGCCAGACGCGCGCGGCCCCGGGGACCTCAAGGCGAGGGGCTTCGTGGCGCGCGCCGACCGGGGTGACGACCACCTCGTCGGCGCCCATGGCCACGCCGGAGAACAGGTCGACGATCCCGCTCACCAGGGGGCCGTCCGAGCGGTGGTTGGTGCCAAGCGTCGACACCGTCGCGGTGCGGCGCGCGGCCAGATAGCTGTTCAGGTCGGCCCCGCGGAAACCGTAGATGGACTGCTTCGGGTCTCCGATCAGCACGGTGGGCCGCCCTGGGGCGACGAACGCGCGCTCGATGATCTCCCACTGGTCCGGGTCGGTGTCTTGGAACTCGTCCACGAGCACCACGGGGAAGCGCTCGCGCAGGCGGCCTCGGACCAGGTCGCGGACGGCCGGGTTCGCAAGTGCGCGGCGCAGGCGCGTCGTGATGTCGTCGAAGCTGCAGATCCCCTCCGCGAGCTTCCTGCGCCCGTACAGGTCGCGGACCGACGCGGCGAACTCGTGGTGCGGGCCGTCGTGCGGCAGCAGCGGGAGCGTGGTGGTGGCCGCGGCGACGCCGATGTGCAGCCCCTGGCGGGGGGAGAGGGGCGGCTCGGGCTGGGTGCGGAAGAGGCGGAGGTAGGTGTCGGCCGCGCACTCGCGGACCAGCGCGTCCGGGTCGGGGCCGACGGCCTCGGTGGGATCCCAGTCGCCGAGGACGCCGAGTTCGCGCAGCATGGTCTGGCAGAACCCGTGCGTGGTGTCGATGGTTGCCTCGGTGAAGCGCGCGACGGCCTCAGCCAGGCGGCCCCGTGCGCCCTCCACCCCCGACAGCAGCTGGACGACCGGGTCGGGCTTGGGCAGCGACCCGCCCGCGGCGAGGATGTCGAGTCCCTCCACCGTCTCGCGGAGGCGGCCGAACACGCGCCCGCGCAGCTCGCCCGCGGCGTGGTTGCCGAAGGTGATCAGAAGGAGATCCGAGACGTCGAAAGCGGCCTCGGCGAGGTAGCGCGCCGCGAGCGCGGCGATGGCGTAGGTCTTGCCCGTGCCGGCGCTGGCCTCGAGCAGCGTCGTCTCGGCGGGAAGCGGCCCCGCGAGGTCGAACTCACTCATCCGAGACCCCCTGCATGTTGCCGTAGAGCGCGAGCGCCCAGGCCTCGAACGCCGACGCCCCCGCAGGGTCCTCGGGGAGCGGCGCGTCGACGAAGAGCTCGTTCAGATCGTCGTCGAAGAACAGGCGCCACGACTCCTCCATGCCGGGCCACACCTTCGTCGTCCAGTCGGTGGGCCCGCTCCAGTCCTCGCGCCGGAACGTCCCGGCGGCCTGGGCATCGGCGTAGGCGATCGCGGGGGTCACGGGGACGGGGACCAGGCGGTGCTGCCCCAGCGCGTAGGCGCGCACCACCGCCGACAGCCGACTCAGCGCCGCCTCACGGTCGGGCTCGCCGACGCCGGTGGCCAGCACCTGGTCGTCGTAGGTGTTCGGGAGCCTGCCGAAGCGGACCGCGCGGCCCGCCGTCGGCACGCCCGACGCGGTCAAGGCGAGGGCTTCCAACCAGGGCCGGACCAGCCTGCCAGAGCCCTTGCTCGCGGTGACCGTCAGGGCCTCGCCGCCGCGGCAGCGCACGGAGTCGACGACGCGCACCCGGCCGAGCGGCGCGATGTCCAGCACCAGGTCGACGGCGTGGTCCGTGACAGGCCGTTGCCAGCGCGGCCCCGCCTCGTTCCAGAGGCGGACGGCATCGGCTTTGGCCTCTTCGAACGCGACCTTGCCGAGCAGCCCGGGGGGCAGTTCCTCGCGGCTCTGGAACCGGTCGATCACCGACTGCAGCGACGCCCCCGACTGGAGCGAGCCGACGAGCGCCGTGACCACCTTCCACTTCTCCAGGCCGACGAGGTCGAGCGGCAGGTCGTCCTCCACGGCCGCTAACCGGTAGAGCGGAATGCCCGCAACCGACCGGAGGAAGGCCCTCGCCGGGTCGGCCAGGAAGCGCTCGAGCTGGGTAAGCGTCACCTGCGCGGGAATGGCGCCGACGGGCCGACGCCGGGCGTCGTCGCGGCGGCGGGCGATCCTGCTCTCCCGGCCGCCCGCGTTCCTCCGTGCCCGCGCCCCGCGCAGCGCGGGGATGTCGAAGCTGGTGGCCCGATCCGGACCGACGAAGTTGGCCTCCGCCGTCGAGGTGGGCGGGTGCGCGCGCACCTCCGGATCGACGCCTAGGCGCTCGACCAGCCAGTCGACGGCCGCCGCCGACGCGACCTTGTCGCCCGTGTGCGAGCTGAACCGCTGCCGGATCACGAGCAGCCGTTCGGCGGCCGACGCGTGGGCCAGCAGCTGGGCCTGCCGCAGCGCGCGCTCGTCCGGTGCCGCGGCGCCGAGGTCGACGGCGTCCGCGACGGACCCGCCGCGGCCGGGGACCGCGTCGTCGGTGACGCCGAGCAGCGCCACGAGGCGAAAGCGCACGTGCGACAGCTCGCCGAGCCGCGCCACCATCAGCGACCCGTTGCCTGCGGCGACGCGAGCGCCGAAGCCGCGGCCCGCGTCGGCGAGGAGGTGCGCGAACTCGTGCCTCGTCAGCGTGGTCTCGCCGCCGAGATGATCGCGCTCCAGCCGCGCCAGCAACTGGGTCACGCGCAGGAGCTGCCACTGATCGTCCCAGCCGACGCCGACGAGGTCCGTCAGCAGTCCGCGGGTGCGCGCGGCCCACTCGGGCACCGTCGCGGGCGCCGCCGTCGTCGCGACGAGCCGCCGGATGCGGCTCACCACCTCGCACAGCGCGCCCACCGTCGACAGGTCGGAGGAGCCGACGGCGTCGGTGCCCGTCAGCCCGAGGCCGGAGTCCGTCGCGGGGGAGACGGCAAGGCCGACGAGGAGCCGGTCGAGGCCGCGGATCCACGTGTTCTGCGCGATGTCGCCCAGGTCGAAGGAGGCGCGGTGCTGCGCGTCGAGGCCCCACCGGATGCCGGCCGCGGCGACGAGCTCGGTGACCGCCTCGCGGTCCGAGAAGCCCCAGCGGTGCGCGAGCGGGGGGCTCAGCAGGAGCTCGAGCAGCCCGCTGGAGGTGGCGCGCCCTTCGCCCAGCCGGAGCAGCGCGACGGCGGCGTCGAGCACGCCGCCCGCGTCCTGGGCACCCACGGGCTGCACGCGGAGGGTGCGGCCGGGGTGCGCGCCGCCCGGCGCGAAGGCGGCGTCGAGGAGGTGCGCGTAGCGCTCGGGCCGCGGGCAGACGATCAGCACGTCGCGTGGCTCCAGCGTCTCGTCCTCGGCGAAGGCCCTCGTCAACTCGTCGCGGAGCACCTCGACCTGGCGCGCGGGGCCGTGGGAGTCGTGGATGTCGACGGCGGGCGGGGGAGTTTCGAGGTCGACGGCCTCGGTGACCGCGCCGCCGAGCGCCTCCACCCACCCGCGGTGCCGGGCGCTCACGGGCTGCAGCGCCACGAGGCCCGCGCCGTCGGCGAGCGCGCTCAGCAACGCTCGGTCCGCCGGGGTGACCTCGTCGAGCGCGACCACGATGGTCGGCGTCGTGTCCCTCCGCGCGGCGTCGGCGAGGGCCTCGAGGGTCTCGGTGGGGTCGACCTCGAGCGCGAGCGAGGCCGCCCTGACCAGCTCGGGCTGCCAGGCCAGACGCGCGGGAAGCTCTTCGCCGTCCGGGCCCTCGTCCGCGCCGTCGATCCAGGACCGGAGCAGGCCCGGCGCGTGGTCGAGGTACCACCGCTGGAGGCGGGCGAGCCGGGTGGCGACGGCGCGACGGCCGCCCGGGCGCCCGTGGTTCGCCGCGTGCGCGAGCGCCGGGAACTCGTCGGACAGCGCGCCCACGGCCTCCCAGGTCGCGAGGTCGAGCGGCGTGCCGCGCCAGCGGGAGAGATCGCGCGCGACGCCCGCGCCGTCGGCCAGCTCCGTGGCGAGGTCGCGCACGGTGACGTACGAGATGCCCGCGGAGATGCCCAGCCGCCGGGCGACCTCCTGGCCGATGACGCGCCCCGTCGCGCGCGACGACACGATCACTCTCGCGGGCGCGAACGGGTCGGTGTGGAGGGACCGCAAGCGAGCGGCCAGCTCGTCGAGCAGCGCGGGCCAGCGGTGCGCGCACACCACCTCGAGAGCCATTCGCGATCACCTCCGTCCAGGGTCGGGGTAACCCTATCGGCCCCCTCCGACAATTCGGCGCGGTGGGAGCGTCCATTGGTTTCGACACGGTCCCGGCGCTCCGCGCGGGGGACCGGGTCAACCAGCGGTCGTATCGGGCGGTTCGGGTTTTGTCGGTGGGGCCCAGCACAATGGCGGGCGTGAGTGAGTTGATCCTTGACGCCCTGGACCCGGAGCAGCGGGAGGTGGCCACGCTGCTCGACGCCCCGGTGGTGGTGCTCGCCGGCGCGGGCACCGGGAAGACGCGCGCCATCACGCACCGCGTGGCCTACGCGGTGGCCACCGGGCGCTACCAGGCGGCGGCGACGCTCGCGGTCACGTTCACCACCCGCGCGGCGGGCGAGATGCGCAGCAGGCTGGCCGGGCTGGGCGTCCGCACGGCGCAGGCGCGGACCATCCACTCGGCGGCGCTGCGGCAGTGCCAGTTCTTCTGGCCCCAGGCCTACGGCGTGGAGTTCCCGCGGGTGGCGGAGAACACGTTCGGGTTGGTCGCCCGCGCCACCCATCAGGTGCTCGCCAGCTCCGACCAGGCCCTCATCCGAGACCTCAACTCCGAGATCTCGTGGGCCAAGACCAGCAACGTGTCGGCGGCGCGCTACCCGGAGGTCGCCGGGCCGCGTTCCGTCAACGGGGCGACGCCGTCCCAGGTGGCGGCGGTCATGGCGCAGTACGAGAAGCTGAAGCTGACGGAGGGGAGCGTCGACTTCACCGACATCCTCATGTGCAACGCGGTGCTGCTCGCGGAGCACCCCGAGATCGCGGCCACCATCCGCGGCACCTACCGCCACTTCGTCGTCGACGAGTACCAGGACGTGTCCGCGCTGCAGCACAAGCTGATCTCGCTGTGGGTCGACGGGCGCGACGACGTGTGCGTCGTCGGCGACCCCAACCAGGCCATCCACTCCTTCGCAGGCGCGGATGCGGCTTACCTGCGCGGCTTCGCCGGCGAGCACAGGGGCGCGCGCACCGTGCGGCTCGTGCGCAACTACCGCTCGACGCCGGAGGTGCTGTCGTCGGCCAACAAGGTGCTGCGGGTGCGGCCCGGGGCGCTGGGCGCGCTGCGGCCGACGCGCTCCTCGGGCCCGGAGCCCGCGTTCCACGGGGCCGCGGACGAGGCGACGGAGGCGGCCGACGTCGCCTCCTGGCTGCGGGCCCAACACGGTGCGGGAACCCCGTGGAAGGAACTCGCGGTGCTGTACCGGATCAACGCGCAGTCGCCGGCCCTCGAGGCGGCGCTGACCGAGGCGGGCGTGCCCTACGTCGTGCGCGGCACCGAGCGGTTCTACGACAGGGCGGAGGTGCGGCAGGCCATCATCGAGCTGGGTCGGTTGGCCGAGCGCTCCGGAGGCGCTCGCCGACGAGGCCATCGACGGTGTGCTGAGCGGCCTCGGCTGGAAGCCGGAGGCCCCCTCCGGGCAGGGCCGGCAGCGCGAGCGCTGGGAGTCCCTGACCGCGCTGCGCACCATGGCCCTGGACGAGGGCGAGGGCCGCGACGAGTGGTCGGCGTCGGAGGCCTCCGCATGGCTCCAGGAGCGCGCGTCCTGGCAGGCCAGCCCGGTTGCCTCGGCCGTCACGCTCGCCACGCTGCACGCGGCGAAGGGCCTCGAGTGGGACGGCGTCGCGATCGTCGGCGTCCGAGAGGGGATGATCCCCTTCGTGCTGAGCCAGGAGGAGCCGGCGCTGTCCGAGGAGCGGCGCCTGCTCTACGTCGGCTTCACGCGCGCCAAGCGTGCGCTGCGCGTCAGCTGGTCGGCCTCGCGGGGATCGGCGACGCGCTCGCGCTTCATCGCCGACCAGGTCACCGGCCCGGCCACCGTCGGCAAGCCGCCCGCGCCGCGCACCTCCTCGCGATCCCGCGTCTGCCGGGTGTGCGGGAACCGGCTGGAGTCTGCCGCCGAGCGGAAGCTGAGCCGCCACCTCAGCTGCGAGGTCGACTACGACGAGGCGCTGTTCGAGCGGCTGCGCGCCTGGCGGAAGGCGACGGCCGACGACGCGAAGGTGCCCGCCTTCGTCGTCTTCACCGACGCGACGCTGCAGGCCATCGCCGAGGCCGTCCCGCGCGACGAGGCGGCGCTGCTGCGGCTGCCCGGGATCGGTCAGGCGAAGGTCTCCAAGTACGGGCCCTCCGTCCTCGCCGTCGTCGCCGACCTCCCAGCTTAAGAGTCGGATGTTGGTTCAGATCTGAACCAACATCCGACTCTTAGCGGATCACCGGCAGCCGGGCACCGCGCAGTCGTCGCGGCGCAGCCACGTGTGGCTCCCGACGCCCGGCCGCGTCGCGTCCCAGGTGAGGCTCGTTCCGGCGAGTGTCGTACTGCCTGTAGCAAGCACGCCTCGGAGGGAGAGGGCCGCCGTCGTCGCCACCCACGCGGCGAGGGCAGGATCGTGGCCGGGTTGAGGGAGTGGACCTCGCGTGCCGAGGCAGGGAGGGCACGGACCGATGCCCGGGGCCACGAACGGCCCGACTTCTGCGAACGAGCCGTCCCACCACGCGTGTAGCGCGCCGGCGCCGTCGGTGAAATGCTCGGCCTCGATGGCGGGGTGGAGGCCGGGCGGCCAGAGCATCACGGCCAGCGAGTCGGTCGTGTGCCCGGGCGAGCGGCGTGCGACCTCTGGGGAGAGGCAGCGGGCGCCGTGGCTCGCGCGACGGAGCGCGGCCTCAACGAGTCCGGCGCGGCGCTCTGGACCAAGGATGACGATGGGGACCATGTCGGCAGCCTCGCCGCGCTTACCGGCGACGACCAGGTACTACCCACCGTCGGACAACACCTCAGGCGGTTCGGACAACACCCTGTGAAGGCGAGGGCGCGGCTCAAGGAGCGTGGGGACGCGAATGGGGCGGCGAGTCAGTGACTCGCCGCCCCATTTCAGGATCTCGATGGATCAGGCCTTGCCGAGGATCCGGTTGAGGTTGGTGCCGCACACGGGGCACTTGCCCTTGGCCATCTTGGTGCCCTTGGCGTTGACGACCACGTCGCCCTTGGCGTCGCGCTTGTCCTTGCACTTGACGCAGTAGAACGAGCCTTCCCAGGTCTCAGAAGCCATAGTTTCCTCCTTGATTGGGCCGCCCGTAGGTCGGGCGACCAGTCCACTTTAGTGGCGGCCGACGTTGAGGCACGCCGACACACCGCTCTTTACACGGCGGAGTCCCGGTGGATCGGTCCACCTTCCCCTGCGAACCGATCCGAACCGGGACTCTCGGCACACAGTCTGGCCGCCCGCCGCGGATGCGTCAAGGAGACACGGCGGCGCAATCGGCCGCTTCTAGCCGCCCAGGAGTTTGCGCAGCTCGGCGTCGAGGTCGTCCTCGGGGGCGTCCGCGTCGCCGGGTTGGCCCGCCGCGAAGGGCAGCGGGTCCGCCAGTTGGACGGATGTCGGCAGCATGTCCGGGTGACCCCAGACCGCGTCGCGGCCCTCGGCGCCGCGGTGGTGCAGCAGCGCCGCCCACAGGTTCTTCGCGTCCCGGACCAGCCGCGGGTGCAGGTCCAACCCGAGGAGCTCGGTGAACACGCTGGTGACGGCGGTGCCGGAGGCGCGCCGACGGTGCACGATCTCTTCGAGCTGCGGCGCGTTCGGCATCCACTGCGCCGTCGCCTGGGCGACGACGTGATCCACCCAGCCCTCGACGAGCGCGAGCAGCACCTGGAGGCGCTCCAGGATCTCGACCTGCGTGGGCGTCCGCGTCGGGCGGAAGAACGAGCCGCGCACCGACTCGCCGACGGCCACCACGTCCTCGATCGACAGGCCGCTCAGCGACTCCGGGCTGAACTGCTCGGCGATGGCGTCGAAGTCGATCGTGATCTCGCGGGAGAAATGGCCCAGCATCGCGCCCAGCTGGGGCGACAGCCACCCCACCGAGTGGAACAGCCGCTGCCGCGCCGCCTCCCGCAGCAGGAGGAAGAGGACGACGTCGGAGTCGGGAGTGTCGAGGTCGCGCGTGAACTGCGCCACGTTCGCGGGCAGGAGCAGGACGTCGGGGGAGCCGAGCAGGTTGATGCCCAACTCGGTGCCGGTGAGGATGTCGCCCGCGACCTGGGCGAGCTCGCGCTTCAGCCGATCGCGGTAGATCATCGACGCCGACTGCCGCAGCATCGGCGCGAACATCTGTGCCATGCCCTGCAGCTCGGGCAGGTCGCCCTGCTCCGGCGTCGTGCCGCGCTCGAGGGCGTCGGCCAGGCCGTCGATGATGGGCTCGATGGTGCGGCGCCAGCCCTCGCCCGTCTCGTCTAGCCATCCTGAGCGCGTGACGGCGCGCGCGGGGCGGCCGGTCTCGGGGAGGCCGGTCGCGGCGCTCAGCCAGGACTGGGCCAGCCGCTCCGCGTCGACGACCATCGTGCGCTCCTCGGGGGTGAGTGCCGGGTCGGCGCCGGACTCCGCGGCCAGCTGCTTGGCGGCCGTCAGCGTGGTGCGCCAGGCGGCGTCGGGGTCGCGGTCGGCGTTGGTCATGCCGAACATCGCGCCGCCCTGCATCTTGCTGACCTGCGCCACGAGGTCCTCGAGGTTCAGGTTCTCGGCATCGCCGAAACCGAGCTGCTCGAGCATCTTGCGCAGCTGCTCGAAGTCGAAGCCCCCGAAGGGGTTGTTGCTGGACATCGGTCCCTCCTTCGGTGCCCATTCTTGCCTACCGCGCAAGGCATCGGTGAACGCCACCCTTTGCGCGCTTGCTAGGGTTCTTTCACATCCGGAGGAAGGGAGGGGTAGTGTCACGCAACGCGTTGGCCGTCGTGTCGTCGCTGCTCTTCGCGGCGCTGGCCGCGCTGTTGGTCCTCCTTCCCGTTCCCTACGTGGCGTGGCGGCCCGGCCAGACCATCGACGTGCTGGGCACCACCGACAAGGGCCCCGTGATCGACGTCTCCGGACTGCCCACGTACGAGACCACCGGGCGCCTGCTCATGACGACCGTGTCGACCACGAGCGTCGACGCGACGCTGAGCCTGCCCGAGGCCATCTTCGTCTACCTCGACCCCACCTCGGACGCCATGCCCCGCGAGGTGATCTACCCGCCGGGCAAGTCGTCGGACCAGGTCGAGAGCGAGGCCGTCGCGATGATGGACTCCTCCCGCGGCAACGCGACGGTGGCGGCCCTGCGCGCCGGCGGCGTGAAGGTGACGGAGCTGCCGCGCGTGCAGTCGGTCGTGCTGTCGGGCCCCAGCGCCGAGAAGCTGCAGCCCGGCGACCTGATCACCGCCGTCGACGGCGAGCCCGTGACCAATCGCAACGAGGTCATCGCCCAGATCCTCACCCACAACGTCGGCGACCCCGTCGTCTTCAGCGTCCTGCGCGACGGCAAGGAGCTCGCCGTCAGCGTCATCACCGGCGCAAGCAACACCGACTCGAGCCAACCCGTCGTCGGCATCAACGTCGACGTCGGATTCCGCTTCGACCCCATCGTCGCCTTCAACATCGACGCCGGCGTGACCGGCCCGAGCGCCGGGCTCGTGTTCGCGCTCGGTGTGTACGACCGGATCACCGAGGGGCCGCTGATCGACGACCGCACGGTTGCGGGCACCGGGACGATCGACGCCTCCGGCAAGGTGGGAAGGATCGGCGCCGTCCGGGAGAAGATCCGCGGCGCCGAGCGGGACGGCGCCGAGGTCTTCCTCGTGCCGGAGGACAACTGCGCCGACATCGGCGAGCTCGACACCGACCTCCAGCTCGTGAAGGTCGCCACCCTCAAGGACGCCATCTCGGCGCTCCAACTCATCGACGAAGGAAACACCGCGGAGGTGCCCACCTGTGGCTGACTCGACCCCCCTGATCGCCTGCCTGATGGACATCGAGCGGCACGTCTCGTCGGCCGGCTGGGACCAGCCCGCCCGGCTGTTCGCCCTGGTCACGACCGGAACCCTCCTGGAGGTCGAGCCCCAGTTGCGCGGACGCGTCCCCGAGACGGCGGCCGATGCCCTGACCGCCATCGAGCAGGACGAGTTCCACGCCACGGGCGACCTGTTCGAGCGGTTGGGCGGAATCTTCTGGCCCGAGACGGTCGACGGCTGCGCGATCGCGCTGGAACGCGCCTTCCTCCCGCCGGCCTACGAGGCCGACCTGCCCACCGACGCCGACGCCGCGGCCGAGTTCGTCGCGAAGCACCCCGAGCGCAGCGACCTCAGGGTCGTCGTCGGCGTGCTGCGCGACGGCGCCCGCCACGGTCTCGCCCGCGTCGTGACCGCCCCCGACGACCTGCTCGGCTCCGAGGACCTCGTCCCCGGGCTCGCCGAGGCGCTGCTTGCCACGTTCCGCGAGGAGGACTCATGAGTCAGCAAGAGGTGGAGCCCCGGCGCGGGGCGCTGCTGTGGACCGTTCTGATCCTGGGAGGGTTGGCGCTGGCCGCGGTTGTCGCCTCCCGCGTCGCCACCGACTACCTGTGGTTCCGCAGCATCGACTTCCAGACCGTCTTCACCACGCGGCTCGCCGCGCAGATCGGCTTGCTGCTGGTCTTCGGCGCCTTCATGTTCG
>DAONOU010000003.1:11635-27209 GCA_035409265.1 Arachnia sp.
ACGCGGCTCGCCGCGCAGATCGGCTTGCTGCTGGTCTTCGGCGCCTTCATGTTCGTGGTCACCTTCTTCACCATGGCGCTGGCCTACCGGCTCCGCCCGCCGGTGCGCCGCGCGAACCTCGACTCCGAGTTCCTCGTCCAACTGCGCGACGTCCTAGACGACCGCTCCCGGATGCTGATGGCCCTGCCCGCCGGACTGCTCGGCGTGCTGGGGGGCCTCTCCGCCCTCGCCATGGCGGACACCTTCCTCGCGTGGTGGCACCGGACGCCGTTCGGGAAGACGGACCCGTACTTCGGCCTCGACGCCAGCTTCTACGTGTTCACGCTGCCGTGGGCGCAGTTCGTGCTCGGGTTCGTGATGTTCGCCGCCATCGCGGCCACGGTCGCGGCGCTCGCCGTGCACTTCATGACCGGGGCGCTCAACGCCGCGGCGCTGCGCGGCGCGGGCAACACGCCCGCGGGGGTCGGGGCGCAGCGACACCTCTCGATCATGCTCGGCATCGTCATGCTGCTGTTCGCGGCCAACGCGATCCTGAACCGCTTCGCGCTCGCGGTCACCGACAACAAGCTCTTCACGGGCATCGGCGCCACCGACTTCGAGTCGCGCATGCCGGTGGCCCTGATCATGGCATCCATCTGCGTGATCGCCGCGATCGCCTCGTTCGCCAACGCGTGGAGGCTCCGGTGGAGCGTTCCCGGCGCCTCGATCGCGCTCGTCGTCGTATCCGGCCTGCTGCTCACCATGGTCTACCCGTGGGCGATCCAGAACCTCATCGTCGAACCGAACGAGTTCGACAAGGAGAACCCGTTCATCGAGAACAACATCGCCGCGACGAGGCACGCCTTCGGCATCGACCGCGTCGAGATCAAGGACTACGAGGTGACGACGACGGCCAGCGCCGGCCAGCTGCGCGCCGACGCGGAGGCCCTGCCCGCCATCCGCCTGATCGATCCCGCGATCGTGCCGCGGACCTTCGAGCAGCTCCAGCAGGTGCGCGGCTACTACACCTTCCCCAAGACCCTCGACGTCGACCGCTACGTCATCGACGGCCGCCCCACCGACTCGGTCGTCGCGGTCCGCGAGCTCGACCTCAACTCGGTCGAGTCCGGCGACACCTGGAACAACCGCCGCACGGTCTACACGCACGGCTACGGCATGGTCGCCGCGTTCGGCAACCAGCGCCAGGCCAACGGCGAACCCGTGTTCTTCTCCGGAGGCATCCCCACCGTCGGGAAGCTGCCCGAGCATCAGCCGCGGATCTACTTCGGCGAGCGCACCGACTACTACGTCGTCGTGGGGGCTCCGGAGGGCAACGCGCCGGTCGAGCTGGACACGCCGTCGGGCGGGGAGGGCCGCACCGAGTCGCTCTACACCTACGAGGGCAAGGGTGGCGTGCCCATCGGGAACCTGCTGACGAGGGCCGCGTTCGCCATCCGCTTCGGCGACATCAACCTGATGCTGTCGGACCGGGTGAACGAGAGCTCGAGGCTGCTGCACGACCGGGAGCCGGCGGAGCGCGTGCGCCAGGCCGCTCCGTGGCTGACGATCGACTCCGATCCCTACCCGAGCGTCGTCGACGGCCGGATCGTCTGGACGCTCGACGCCTACACCACCAGCGCGGACTACCCGAACTCCACCCGGCTCGACTGGACCCAGGCCATCTCCGACTCCCGCACCTCCGCGGACCAGTTGCTTGCCGGTCAGCGCGTCAACTATGTGCGCAACTCCGTCAAGGCCGTTGTCGACGCCTACGACGGCAGCGTCGAGCTGTACGAGTGGGACGAGACCGACCCGATCCTGAAGACCTGGGAGAAGACCTACCCGGGGGTGATCACGCCCAAGTCGCAGATCCCCATGGCGCTGCTCGAGCACCTGCGCTACCCGCAGGACCTGTTCAAGGCGCAGCGCGAGGTGCTCGGCCGCTACCACACCGAGAGCGCGCGCACCTGGTACTCGCAGACCGACATCTGGGAGGTGCCCAACGACCCGGTCATCCGCACCGAGGGCCAGGAGAAGCGCAAGGAACCGCCGTACTTCCTGACCATCCGCTGGCCGGGGGACGCCTCGCCGCATTTCGCCAACACGACGGTGTTTGTGCCGAAGGCGCGCGAGAACCTCAGCGTCTACATGGCGGTGAACGCCGACGCGACCGGGGACGACTACGGGCGGATGCGGGTGCTGAAGCTGTCCGACAGCGAGCAGATCGACGGCCCCGGTCAGACCTTCAACTTCATCTCGACCAACCCCGTCGTCGCGGAGAAGCTGTTGCCGTTCAACCGGCAGGGCGCGAGCGCGTCGGCGATCTACGGCAACCTGCTGACGCTGCCGCTCGGCGGCGGCCTGATGTACGTGCAGCCGATCTACACGCAGACGACGGCGACCACGGGCTCGTACCCGGCGCTGCGGTTCGTGGTGGTGCGGTTCGGCGAGCACCTCGGCATCGGGGAGACGCTGCAGGAGGCGCTGGACAAGGTCTTCGAGGGCGACGCGGGCGCCGACACCGGCGAGGGGACGATCCCGGAGGGCGTCGAGCCCAGCCCGGTCGATCCCGGCGAGCCGGAGACGCCGGTCGACGCGAAGGAGAAGGTGCGCGACCTGCTCGACGAGGCCGAGGGCCTCTTCACCGGCGCCGACGAGGCGCTGAAGGCCGGCGACCTCGGCGCCTACCAGACGAAGATGAAGGCGGCGGAGGCGAAGATCGCCGAGGCCGCGAAGGTCCTCGACGGGGAGTGAGGGTCACTCCCCAGGGTCGACGACCTCGGGGCTGAGCCCGATCCCGGTCAGCGCCGGGAGGAGGTCGTCGGCGCGTCCGGTGACCGCGATCGTCAAGGAGTCCGGCGAGACGTGTCGGCGGAACGCACCGGTCGCGTCCTTGGGGGCGATCTCGGCGAACTGCGCGAAGTGGCGCGCGAGGTACGAGGAGTCGAGCCCGGACGCGGCGAGCGCGGTCGCCTGGCCGACGATGTCGGCCGAGGTCTCGTTCGCGAGCGGGGCCACCGAGACCAGGTACCACCGCGCGTCGTCGGCCTCCTCCTCGGTGAACGCCGCGGGGAGGGAGAGCCCGTCGAGCAGGCGGGCGACGGCGTCGCCGGCGACCTCCGTGCGGACGCTGCCGCTGACGCTGAACAGCCCCTCCTCGACGCCGGGCGCGAACCCGCCGCCGATGCCGTAGGTGTAGCCGAGGCGCTCGCGCAGTTCCAGGTTCAGCCTGCTGGCGAAGGCCCCGGCGACGGCGTGGCCGGCCACGCGGAGCGCGGGCCAGTCGGGGTCGCGGCGCCCGGGCGTGCGCGTCCCGAGCGTGACGGTCGCCTGCACGGCGGCCGGGTGGTCGACCACGACGACGCGCGGCCGCTGGGTGGTGGGAAGCTCGATCGAGGCAGCGTCGCGCGGCCCTCCGGCCCAGGCGAGAAGCGGGTCGAGGTCGAGGTCCGCGGGTAGGTCCCCGGCGAGGACGAGCGTCGCGCCGCCGGGCCGCCAGGTGGAGGCGTGCCAGGCCCGGACGTCGTCGGGGGAGATCGCGTTCAGGGTGCCGGGGGTGCCCGCGCCGGCGCGGCCCTCGCGGTGCGCCGCGCCGTAGAGCGCCTGGCGGAACGCGAGCTTGTTCGCGGCGCCGGGGGAGGCCAGCCGGGACGCGTGCCCGGCGAGCTGCGCCTCGACATGGTGCGCGACGTCGCGCTCGGCATAGGCGGGCTCGCTGAGCGCCTCGATGAACAGGGGGAGTGCCCGGCGGAGCCGGCCGACGGGCGCCTGTCCGCCGAAGGTGGTGTAGGGGAAGCGAGCGGAGCCGTGCAGCGTGGCGCCCTGCGCCTCGAGCAGCTCGCCGATGGCCCCGTCGGGGTGGGTGTGCGTGCCCTCGTCGACGGCGTGCAGCGCGACGGTGGCGACCCCCTCCAGCGCCTTCGGCTCGGCCGCGAGGGGGGTGGGGAGCAGCACCTCGAAGGTCGCGATGTGCTGTCCCGGTAGCCGGAACAGCCACGCGGTGGCGCCGTTGGCCAGCGCGCGGATCTCCGGCACGGGGAAGGCCCAGGGGGAGGCGGCGGTCACGGTGGGGCGGGTCATCGGGCGTCCTCGGCGAGGTAGTGGAGCTGGTGGGCGGAGTCCGGCGCGAGCCATCGCGCGGCGGCCGCGCGGACGTCGTCGGCGGTGACGGCCAGCACCTCGGCGAGGTGCGTGTTGACGCGATCGGGGGCGCCGAACAGGAGCCAGGACTCGTTGATGGCGTCGGCGCGGCCGCCGACGGTGGCGAGCTCCCAGAGCCAGTCGCGCTCGTACTGGGCGGCGGCCCGGGAGAGTTCCTCGTCGGTGGGGCCGCCCGCGACGAAGTCGTCGAGCTCGGCGAGGATCGCCGCCGCGAGCTGGTCGGTCCCGGCCGTCTCCGCGGGGCGGCCGAGGATGGTCGCGACGGACGACGAGGAGCGATTGGTCAGCGCGGCGCCGTGCACCTCGTGGGCGAGGTCGCCGCGGCGCACCAGCGCGCGGTGGAGGCGCGAGGAGCCGCCGTCGGCCAGCACCGAGAGCGCCAGCGAGAGCGCGGGATGGTCCGGGTGCGCGGCGGGTGGCAGGACCCAGGAGAGGTAGGCGAGGCTGTGGGGCACGTCGCGGCGCACCACGGTCGACCGCGGAGCGAGGAGGCCGCCAGCGGGCATCGCGGCGCGCGAGGGCTTCTCCCTGCGGGGGAGCGCGCCGAAGTGCCGCTCAGCGAGGGCGAGGCCCTCGTCCGGGGTGACCGGACCGCAGAGGACGAGGCGGACGTTGCCCGCGCGGTACCAGGCGTCGAAGAAGCCGGCCACGTCGCCGAGCGAGGCCTCGTCGAGGTCGGCCATGGAGCCGATCGTCAGGTGGCCGTACGGGTGCTCGGGCGCGAAGTGCTGCGCGGTGAGGAGCTGGAGCAGGTCGCCGTAGGGCTGGTTGTCGTAGCGCTGACGCTTCTCCTCCTTGACCACTTGGCGCTGCGCCTCGAAGTTCTCGGGCGTGATGGCGAGGCTCGCGAAGCGGTCGGCCTCCAGCCACAACGCGAGGTCGAGCGCGCCGCGCGGCACGGTCTCGAAGTAGTTGGTGCGGTCGCTGGAGGTGGTCGCGTTGACCGTGCCGCCGACGGCCTCGATGGTGGCCATGTGCTCGCCCGAGGCCACCCGGGAGGAGCCTTGGAACATCAGGTGCTCGAAGAGGTGCGCGAACCCGGTGCGGCCCGCGACCTCGTCGGCCGAGCCGACCTCCACCCACAGGTTCACGGCGACGCCCGGCGCGCCGGAATCGGGGGAGACGACGACGCTCAGTCCGTTGTCAAGGGTGGCTGAGGCCAGCTCGTAGCGCAGGTGGTCCGACGTCATGGGAAGTGACCCTACTGGGTAGGCTCTGGGACATGTTGTATCGCTACCTCGGCAACTCCGGACTGAAGATCACCGAAATCACCTACGGCAACTGGCTGACACACGGCTCGCAGGTCGAGAACGACGCGGCCAAGGCCTGCGTGCGCGCCGCGCTCGACGCCGGCATCACGTCGTTCGACACCGCCGACGCCTACGCCAACACCGTCGCGGAGGAGGTGCTCGGCGACGCGCTGAAGGGGGAGCGGCGCGAGTCATTGGAGATCTTCACGAAGGTGTTCTGGCCGATCGGACCCAAGGGGGCCAACGACGTCGGCCTCTCCCGGAAGCACATCATGGAGGGCCTCAACGGGTCGCTTCGTCGCTTGGGAACCGACTACGTCGACCTCTACCAGGCGCATCGCTACGACGTCGAGACCCCGCTCGAGGAGACGATGTCCGCGTTCGCCGACATCGTTCACCAGGGCAAGGCCCTCTACATCGGCGTGTCCGAGTGGACGGCGGACCAGATCCGCGAGGGGGCACGGCTCGCCAAGGAGTTGCGGATTCCGTTCGTGTCCAATCAGCCCCAGTACTCGATGCTCTGGCGCGTGATCGAGGACCAGGTGGTCCCGGCGTCGGAGGAGGCGGGCCTCTCCCAGATCGTGTGGTCGCCGGTGGCGCAGGGCGTGCTCACCGGCAAGTACCTCCCGGGTCGGCCGGTTCCCGAGGGATCGCGCGCGACGGACGCAAAGGGCGGCAAGAACACGATCAGCCGCTTGATGACCGACGACGTGCTTACCCGGGTGCAGAACCTCCGCCCGATCGCCGACGAGCTGGACCTCACCCTCGCACAGCTGGCGGTCGCCTGGGTGCTGCAGAACCGCAACGTCGCCGCGGCGATCATCGGAGCCTCGCGGCCCGAGCAGATCGCCGAGAACGTCAAGGCCAGCGGCGTGGAGATCCCCGCCGAGCTGATGTCGCGCATCGACGAAGCCCTCGGCGACATCGTCGAACGCGACCCCGCCAAGACCCAGTCGCCGGACACCCGCCCGTAGCGCTGGCCAGACGCCCCGCTGTTCTTGGGTGTGAGCTTTTCGGTCAGTACTGACCGAAAAGCTCACACTTAAGGCGTTCCGCCCCTCTCGATTTGGGCTTCTGGGAAGGGTCGGGTAGTGTTGGCGAAGCCGACGCGGGATGGAGCAGCTCGGTAGCTCGCTGGGCTCATAACCCAGAGGTCACAGGTTCAAATCCTGTTCCCGCTACTACTACGCAAAGCATGGCCCCGGAGTTCAGCTCCGGGGCCATCCTTGTTTGTCTGGCGTTGAACGGAGTGGAGATGGGCGAAGGCGACACCGCCGTCCGGGGGAGCGGCATGCGTTGGTTAGCCCCGGTCCTCGCGGCCGCCCTGCTGCTCGGCGGTTGCGTCTCGCGGCCGGAGCCCGCCCCCGCGGTGATGCGGGAGAGCGCCCCCCCGTGGGACGCGCCGCGCGACGCCATCAGCCACATCCGGGCGGCGGGGGCGCCCGAACTCGGCCTCGGAGACGACGCCGATCCCTGGATCCTGCGCGTCGAGGTCACCGTCGACGGCGCCCCGGTCGAGGTCCCGGCCCACATCGGCGTCGATCGCCTGCGCGCCGTCCAGGCGCCCGTCCACACCCACGAGGCCGGGGGAGAGGTCTGGCTGGAGGGCGAGGGCAACCGCGACACGACCCTCGGTCAGTTCTTCACGCTTTGGGGGGTCCGCTTCGACGAAGACTGCCTCGGTGCCGCCTGCGGGGGTGTGACCGTCCTGGCCGACGGCGAGAGGGTCGACGACCCCGCCGCGCTGATCCTGCGCGGAAACCAACTCGTCGAGGTGTCCGTCGGCTAGCCAGGAGTTGGGGGGCCGGTCGGCGCTCTGGCAGGCTGGTGCCCCATGACGCACATGCACATCGCGGGGTCGATCCACGCCGACGCCGCGCAGGGCGGGCCGACCTGGCTGGAGCTGCCCGACGACCTCAACGCGCTGGATCTGCGGCTCTGGCCACAGGGCACGTACCGCGACGACGACGGCGTGGTCGTCGTGGGCGGCGCGCGGCTCACCGACGTCGCCGAGGAGCACGGCACGCCCACCTACCTGATCGACGAGGCGGACTTCCGGGCCCGCGCCGCGGCGTTCCGCGACGCCTTCCCCGGCTGGTCCGTCTACTACGCGGGCAAGGCGCTGCTGACGCGCCGGGTGGCGCGCTGGGCGGCAGAGGAGGGGCTCAACCTCGACGTCACCACCATGGGCGAGATGCGCATCGCGCTCGCGGGCGGGATGCCCGCGGCGCGCCTGGGGCTGCACGGCAACAACAAGTCGGAGGAGGAGATCGCGTTCGCGCTCGAGCAGGGCGTCGGGCGGATCATCGTGGACTCCTTCGACGAGATCAACAGGATCGAGGCGGCCTGCGTCGCGGGCGGACACCGGGCGTCGGTCCTCGTGCGCGTCACCACGGGCGTCGAGGCCCACACGCACGAGTACATCGCCACCGCCCACGAGGACCAGAAGTTCGGGCTCAGCATCATGGGCGGACAGGCGCTGACGGCGCTGGTGCGCTGCCACGCGTCGCAGTACCTGGACCTTCGCGGAATCCACAGCCACATCGGCTCGCAGATCTTCGAGACGTTCGGATTCGAGGTGGCCATCCGCCGCACGCTCAAGCTCGCCTCGCAGTTCCGCACGGCGACCGGCGTCGAGCTGCCCGAGCTGGACCTCGGCGGCGGCTTCGGCATCTCCTACACCAGCGCCGACTCGCCCCTGGGCGCCGCCGACCTCGCCGCCGCGTTCGAGGAGATGATCGACCACGAGTGCCGCGGTTTCGGGCTCTCCCGCCCACACCTCAGCATCGAGCCTGGCCGCGCCATCTGCGGCCCCGCGGGCGTGGCGCTGTACCGCGTCGGCACCATCAAGCTCGTCGAGCTGGAGGGCGGCAAGTCCCGCCTGTACGTGAGCGTCGACGGCGGCATGAGCGACAACATCCGCCCCGCCCTCTACGCGGCCGAGTACTCGGGGACCATCGCGAACCGGACCTCCGCGCAGCCGCCCGTCCTGAGCCGCGTCGTCGGCAAGCACTGCGAGGGCGGCGACATCCTGATCCGAGACGTGTTCCTGCCCGCGGACATCGCCATCGGCGACCTCATCGCGGTGCCGGGCTCGGGCGCCTACGCCCGCAGCATGGCGAGTAACTACAATCAGGTTCCCAAGCCCCCGGTGGTCAGCGTGTTGGGCGGCGTCACCTCGACGATGCTGCGGCGCGAGACCCTGGAGGACCTCATGAGATTGGACGTGGGAGAGTGAGCAAGCCGCTGAAGGTCGCCCTGTTGGGCGCCGGCGTCGTCGGGTCGCAGGTGGCGAGGATCATCCTCGCCGAGGGCGACACGCTCGAGTCGCGCATCGGGCGCAGGCTGGAGCTGGTCGGCATCGGCGTGCGCCGCCAGGACGCGGAGCGCGACGGCGTCGACCCCGCGCTGTTCACCACGGACGTCGAGGGCCTCGTCAGCCGGGGTGACCTCGACGTCGTGGTCGAGCTGATCGGCGGCATCGAGCCCGCGGGTTCGCTGCTCGCGACCGCCATCGAGCACGGCGCCTCCGTCGTCACGGCCAACAAGGCGCTGCTCGCCAACGAGCTGGGCGCGCTGTCGAGGGCCGCCGAGGCCAAGGGCGTCGACCTGTACTACGAGGCCGCCGTCGCGGGCGCCATCCCGATCATCCGGCCGCTGCGCGAGTCGCTCGTCGGCGACGAGATCACCGAGGTGATGGGCATCGTCAACGGCACCACCAACTTCATCCTCGACAAGATGGTCACCGACGGCGTGGGCTTCGAGGAGGCGCTCGCCGAGGCGCAGGCGCTGGGCTACGCCGAGGCCGACCCCACGGCCGACGTCGAGGGGCACGACGCCGCGGCGAAGGCGGCGATCCTCGCCGGGCTCGCCTTCCACACCGAGGTGACACTGGACGAGGTCAGCTGCGAGGGGATCACCGGCGTGACCGCGGACGACATCGCGGCGGCAGAGCAGATGGGTTGCACCGTCAAGCTGCTCGCCATCGCGAAGCTGACCGACGACAAGGAGCGGGTCATCGTCAAGGTGCACCCCGCGATGGTTGCCAACAAGCACCCGCTCGCCAGCGTCTCCGGCGCGCGCAACGCGATCTTCGTGAACTCCCGCGAGGCGGGCGAGCTCATGTTCTTGGGCCAGGGCGCGGGCGGCGCGCCGACGGCCAGCGCCGTCATGGGCGACGTCGTCACGGCGGCCCGCAACCGGGCCCGCGGCACCCGGGGCCACTCGGGAGCCGGGTACACCGCCCGCCCCGTCGCCCCCGTCGGCGAGTCGACGGCGCAGTTCTACGTCACGCTCGAGGTCGTCGACCGGCCGGGCGTCCTCGCGCGCTGCGCGGCGGTGTTCGGCAGCCACGACGTGTCGCTGCGCGTCGTGCAGCAGAGCTCCCAGGAGGACGCCGACGGCGCGGAGGAGCGCCCGGCTCGGCTCGGGATCATGACCCACGCCACCTCGGAGGCCAACCTGGAGAGGGTCGTCGCGGAGCTGCGCGAGGCGGACTTCGTCACCTCGCCGGTGCGCGTCATGCGCGTCGAGGGCTTCTGAGATGGGCCGACGGCTCGCCGTCCGGGTCCCGGCCACCACGGCCAACCTCGGCTCGGGCTTCGACTGCGTCGGGATGGCTTTCGACTGGTACGACGAGCTGACCGTCGAGGTCCTCGAGAACCCGGGAGTCGTGGTCGAGGTGACCGGCGAGGGCGCGGGCCAGGTGCCGCGCGACGAGCGGCACCTCGTCGTCTCCTCGATCCTGCGCGGCCTCGACGCGTTCGGCGTCGAGCCGCCCGGAATGCGCCTGACGAGCCACAACACCATCCCGCACTCGAGAGGCCTCGGGTCCTCGGCGGCGGCGATCGTCGCCGGGCTCGCCCTCGCGTGGGGGATCGCCAAGCCGGGCGAACCGCTCGACCCCGCCGTGCTCACGCGGCTCGCCACCGATGTCGAGGGACACCCCGACAACGCGGGCGCGGCGGCGTGGGGCGGGGCGATCCTCGCCTGGTCGCGCGAGGGGCGGGTGTCGCTGGTGCAGCTGCCGCTGCCCGACGACTTCGAGGCCGTCTCGTTCGTGCCCGACGTCGAGTGCTCGACCGACGAGGCCCGCGCGCTGCTTCCCGCGCAGGTGTCGCGGCAGGACGCCGTCGCCCAGGCGGTCACCGCCGCGGTGCTGCCGCTCGCGCTGACGCTCCGGCCCGACCTGCTCTTCGATGCGACCGCAGACCGGCTGCACCAGCAGTACCGCGCGCCGCTGATGCCGGAGTCCTACGACCTGATGCTGCGGCTGCGCGCCGCGGGCGTGCCCGCGGCCATCTCCGGCGCAGGCCCCACCGTCATCGCCGTCGGCCCCGCCGCGCAGCTGGCGGGCGCGCTCGACGTCCCCGCCGACGGTTTCGCGGTCCGCAGGATGCGCCCCGCCGCGGGCGTCACGTTGACCGAGCTGCCCTGATTACGCGGTTTTCTTTGCCTGCGCCCGCCGCCTTGCTAGGATTGCCTCGGTTTTGACCGACGCGCCGCTGGAGGCCGTTGCCCCGGAGGGCGGACGCGGCTCGGAAATCACCTCATCTTCACCCGCCGATGGTTTGCGCCTTCGTACCTAGACCCGCGCACATCGGCACCATGGAAGGACATTCGTTGAGCGAATCCCCGAACCTCGCCAGCATGAAGCTGGTCGAGTTGAAGTCCCTTGCCGGCTCGCTCGGCATCAAGGGCACGTCCGCGATGCGCAAGGGCGACCTCGTGACCGCGATCCAGTCGGCCGGCAGCCAGGGCTCGGCCCCTGCCGCCGAGCGCCCGCGTCGTCGGGCGCAGCGCCCCGCGGGCGATACCGCGCAGGAGGCCCTCGTCGCCGACAAGCCCAAGGCCGAGGAGAACACCAAGAGGGAGCGCCCGGCCAAGGCCGAGTCCCCGCGCGAGGCCAAGGCCGATGCGCCCGCCGAGCCCGCCCGCGAGGCCAAGGCCGTCCGCCAGACCGCGGAGCCCGCCGACGGCGCCGCCACGGGGGAGCGCCCCGCCCAGGAGGGCCAGGGCGACGGGCAGCCGCGCAACCGCCGTCGCCGCGGGCGTGACCGCGAGCGCGGCGCCCCGCCGGAGGTCGCCAGCGAGGTCGGCGAGCTGCTCGACGCCGCGATGGGCACCCAAGGCGTCGTGCCTCCCACCAAGCCAATCCCGCAGCACCAGTCGGAGCCCATGGGCTACGACGACGGCGACCGCCGCGGCCGCCGTCGCCGCAACCGCGACCGCAACGCCAACCGCCGCACCGGCAGGGGCGGGCAGGGCCTCGAGCGCATGGAGGCCGAGCCGACCGTCTCCGAGGACGACGTCCTCGCCGGCATCTCCGGCATCGTCGACATCCTCGACAACTACGCGTTCATCCGCACCACCGGCTACCTCCCCGGCCCGTCTGACGCCTACGTGTCGATGTCGACGGTGCGCCGCTACGGCCTGCGCCGCGGCGACGTGATCACCGGCGCGATCCGGACCCAGCGGGAGGGCGAGCGCAAGGAGAAGTTCAACCCCCTCGTGCGCCTCGACTCGGTCAACGGCGACGACCCGGAGAAGGCGAAGGGCCGCCCCGAGTTCGCGAAGCTGACCCCGCTGTACCCGCAGGAGCGGCTGCGCATCGAGACGGTGCAGAACCAGATCACGGGCCGCATCATCGACCTCGTCGCCCCCATCGGCAAGGGCCAGCGCGGCCTCATCGTCTCGCCGCCCAAGGCGGGCAAGACGATGGTGATGCAAGCCATCTCGAACGCGATCGCGGCCAACCATCCGGAGGTCCACCTCATGGTCGTGCTGGTCGACGAGCGCCCCGAGGAGGTCACCGACTTCCAGCGCACGGTCTCCGGCGAGGTCATCGCGTCCACGTTCGACCGCCCCGCGGAGGACCACACCACGATCTCGGAGCTGGCCATCGAGCGCGCCAAGAGGCTCGTCGAGCTCGGCCACGACGTCGTCGTGCTCCTCGACGGGATCACGCGCCTCGGCCGCGCCTACAACCTGGCGGCCCCAGCGTCCGGCCGCATCCTGTCCGGCGGCGTCGACTCCGCGGCGCTGTACCCGCCGAAGAAGTTCTTCGGAGCCGCCCGCAACATCGAGAACGGCGGCTCGCTCACCATCCTCGCGACGGCCCTCATCGAGACCGGATCCAAGATGGACGAGGTGATCTTCGAGGAGTTCAAGGGCACCGGCAACATGGAGCTGCGCCTGCGCCGAGAGCTGGCGGACAAGCGCATCTTCCCGGCCATCGACGTCGACGCCTCCAGCACGCGCCGCGAGGACCTGCTGCTGGGCCGCGACGAGCTGAACATCATCTGGAAGCTGCGCCGGGCGCTCTCGGGCCTCGACGACCAGTCGGCGCTCGAGACGCTCAAGTCGCGGATGGCCAAGACCGCGAACAACCACGACTTCCTGCTGAGCGTCCTCAAGACGACGCCCGCCCAGGAGGGCTGATCGCTCGTTGAGCCGGTTGCGTCGACGAAGTCGACCGCGACCGCGTCGAAACGCGGTGAGGATGCGCGCGAACTTGGTTTCGCCGTCGATTCGCGGCAGAATGACCCATTGCGCCGGTTCACGCCGCCCAGGCGACCCGGGCAACCAGGAATAAGGAGATCCATCATGAAGCAGGGCATCCACCCTGACTACGTGGAGACCGAGGTGCATTGCACCTGCGGCAACACGTTCACCACCCGTAGCACCCTGAAGAAGGGCTCGATGAGCGCCGACGTGTGCTCCGAGTGCCACCCGTTCTACACGGGCAAGCAGAAGATCCTCGACACCGGCGGCCGCGTCGCACGGTTCGAGCGTCGCTACGCCAAGAAGTAGCTACTTCCACGAACGCCTGGCTGGGTTTGACCCCGGCCGGGCGTTCGTATTTCTACCCCAAGAGAGACCCCATGTTCGACAACGCCCAACCGCTGATCGACGAGTTCCACGACCTCGAGACCCAGCTGGCAGACCCCGCGCTGCACGCCGACCTGGCGCGCTCGCGCAAGGTCGGGCGCCGGTACGCGGCGCTGCGGCCCGTCGTCGAGGGCATCGAGGAGTACCGCAGGCTGACCGGCGACAGGGAGGCCGCCGCGGAACTGGCGGCTGAGGACGCGTCCTTCGCCGAGGAGGTCGGCGAGATCGACGCCCGCCTCGCGACGGCGACCGAGCGCCTCACCCGGCTGCTTGCTCCGCGCGACCCCAACGACGACGCGGACGCGCTCGTCGAGATCAAGTCGGGCGAGGGAGGCGAGGAGTCCGCGCTGTTCGCGGGCGATCTGTTGAAGATGTACACCCGCTACGCCGAGCAGGCGGGGTGGAAGGTCGAGGTGCTCGACGAGCAGTCGACCGACCTCGGCGGCTACAAGTCGGTCACCGTCGCGGTGAAGGCCACGGGGGGCCAGGAGTTCGGGCCGTACGGGCGGCTCAAGTTCGAGGGCGGCGTGCACCGCGTGCAGCGCGTGCCCGTCACCGAGTCGCAGGGCCGCATCCACACGTCGGCCGCCGGCGTGCTCGTCATGCCCGACGTCGAGGCCGACGAGGTCGAGATCAACGACGACGACCTCCGCATCGACGTCTTCCGCGCCTCCGGGCCCGGAGGCCAGGGCGTCAACACCACCGACTCCGCCGTGCGCATCACGCACCTGCCCTCGGGCGTCGTCGTCAGCTGCCAGAACGAGCGCTCGCAGCTGCAGAACCGCGAGTCGGCCATGCGCATGCTCCGCGCGCGCCTGATCCAGGTCGCGGAGGAGAAGGCGGCCGCGGCGGCCTCCGACGCGCGCAAGTCGCAGGTTCGCACCGTCGACCGCTCGGAGCGCATCCGCACCTACAACTTCCCGGAGAACCGGATCACGGACCACAGGATCGGCTTCAAGGCGCACAACCTCGACGCCGTGCTCGACGGATCGCTGACCGCCGTCCTCGACGCGCTGGCGGAGCAGGACCTGGCCGAGCGGCTCGCCGGCGTCGGCTCGTGAGCGAGGCCGCCCACGAGGTGGCGCGGCGCCTCGCGTCGTCCGGCTCGCCCAGCCCCGGGCCGGAGGCGCGGCAGCTCGTCGCCCACGTGCTGGGGGTCGAGGTCTCACGCCTGATCGCCGCGCCCCCGCCGACGCCCGATCAGCGCGCGGAGATCGACCGGCTCGTCGCGCGGCGGGCGGCGGGGGAGCCGCTGCAGCACCTCACCGGGGTCGCCTACTTCCGCCACGAGGAGCTCGCGGTGGGGCCGGGCGTGTTCATCCCTCGGCCCGAGACCGAGGAGATGGTCGGCTGGGCGCTGAGGGCGCTGGCCGAGCGGCCGGTCGGGAGCCGCCGGGTCGTCGAGCTGTGCGCCGGGTCCGGCGCCATCACCGCGGCGCTGTCCACGGAGCTGGGCGGCGTCGAGCTGAGCGCGGTGGAGCTCTCGCCGGAGGCCAACGCCTACCTGGAGCGCAACCTCGCCGGGCGCGGCGTCCGGATCGAGCTCGGCGACATGGCCGACGCCCTCCCGGACCTGGATGGCGCCGTCGACCTCGTGATCGTCAACCCGCCCTACATCCCGACCGGGCACCTGCCGTTCCTGCCGAGCGACGTCGTCGACCACGAGCCGGGCCTCGCGCTGTTCTCCGGCGCCGACGGCCTGGAGGCGATCCGCGTCGTGGCCGGCGCGGCGAGGCGCCTGCTCCGGCCCGGCGGCCTGCTCGCCACAGAGCACGACGACTCGCACCAGGATCAGGTGATCGCCCTGCTCTCGGCGGCGGGCTTCGACGATGTCGTCGGACATCCCGACCTGACGGGCCGCCCGCGCTTCGTGACGGCGAGGCTTGGCGCACCAGTAGGATCGACCCGTGACTGACACCGCCCGCGTCTTCGAGCTGGACACAGACCCGGAGGCAGGCCTCGCCGAGGCCGCCGCCGCCGTCGCGAACGGTGAGTGCGTCGTCCTCCCCACCGACACGGTCTACGGGATCGGCGCCAACGCCTTCGACAAGGCCGCCGTGCAGCGCCTGCTCGACGCCAAGGAGCGCGGCCGCGACATGCCGCCGCCGGTGTTGATCGCCGAGCCCTCCATGCTGCGCGCCGTCGGCGACGACGTGCCCGACTCGGCAAAGGCGCTCGCGCACGCGTTCTGGCCGGGAGCCCTCACCCTGATCCTCAAGGCCCAGCCCAAGTCGGGGATGGAGCTGGGGGAGACGCGCGGCACCGTCGCCGTCCGCGTGCCCGATCACGACGGC
>DAONOU010000004.1:0-2982 GCA_035409265.1 Arachnia sp.
CGCCGCCGCCGGGGTGGTCCTTGCCGCGGAAGAAGTGGTTGAAGCCCACCTCGTACAGCGTCGCCGACGACGCGAAGGACGCGATGTGGCCGCCGACGCCGACGCCGGGGCGCTGCGCGCGGTGCACCATGATGGCCGCGTTCCAGCGCAGCAGGCGGCGGATGCCGCGCTCCAGGTCCTCGTCGCCGGGGAACGCGGGCTCCTTGCTCGCGGGGATGGTGTTGACGTAGTCGGTGCCCGTCAGCGACGGCACGCCGATCTGCCGCTCCCGCGCGCGTTCGAGCAGCTTCAGCATCACGTACCGCGCCCGGTTCCTGCCGCCGGCGTCGATCACGCCGTCGAGCGACTCGAGCCACTCCGCGGTCTCCGCCGGATCGATGTCCGGCAGATTGGTGGGCAGGCCATTGAGAATCGGTCCAACCTCGTTCTGGCTCACAACGGTTCCTCTCCAAGCTAAGCGCGCGGCCCATTCCGGCTGGCTCGCTGTTTGCCGACACCCTACCGTCAATTACGAGAGCACAACGGTGCGTTTACGGCCGGGACCAGACGGTCAGTCGACGGCGCGATCCCTCCGCCGCGCGGCGTGCCTGAGCAGGTCCTCGACCGGCCACGTGGTGATGATCCGGTCGGGACCGATCCCGGCCTCGGCGGCGCGGGCGACGCCGTGGCGGAGCGCGCTCAGCTGCCCGGTGGTGTGGGCGTCGGAGTCGACGGCGAACAGGCAGCCGATCTCGTTGGCCAGCAGCAACAGCTCCGGCGGCGGGTCCGCCCGGTCGAGGCGGGAGTTGATCTCGACGGCGACGCCGAACATCTCGCAGGCGGCGAACACCACCTCGGCGTCGAACCGCGACGGCGCGCGCCACGTCCCGTCCTCGCGGCGCCGGCGCCCGGTGCAGTGGCCGAGCACGGTCGTGTGCGGGTTGGAGACCGCGCCCACCATGCGCGCGGTCAGGACCTCGGCGGGGCCGTTCAGGTCGGAGTGGACGGAGGCGACGACGACGTCCAGCCGGGAGAGCAGGTCGTCGGCCTGGTCGAGCGAGCCATCACCCAGGATGTCGACCTCGATGCCGCGGAGGATCCGCACGTCGCGCTCGGCCTGCACGCGCTCGATCTCGTCCCATTGCGCGCGGAGCCGCTCCCTGCTCAGCCCGTTGGCGACCCGGAGCCGGGGCGAATGGTCGGTGACGGCCAGGTACTCGCGGCCGAGGTCTTCGGCGGCCGCTGCCATCTCCGCCAGCGAGGCCCGGCCGTCGGACCAGGTGGTGTGGGCGTGGAGGTCGCCGCGCAGGCGCGAGAGGAGGTCGTCGGCGGGGCCCATGAGTCAACCCTAAACCGGACGCCTGCACGAGTGCCGCCGGGGCGATACGCTTCCGAAATGGACCCACGCCCAGGCACGGCCCCGGCCCTGATCGCTTCGGCCCGCGCGCGGGCCGGGCTCATCAAGCGGCTGCGCGCCGCCACCTCGCCGATGAACACCGCGACGCTCGCGGCCATGACGGAGCGGCACGCGTGGTTCGGGCAGCTCGACGCCGAGTCCCGCTCGTGGATCGGCGTCCTCGCCAGGGCGGGCATCGATGGCTTCGCCACCTGGTTCGCGGGCGAGGAGTTCACCCCCGAGTCGGTATTCGACGCCGCCCCCCGCGCCATGGCCCGCCGCATCTCGCTGCAGCAGACGGTGGACCTCGTGCGCACCACCACCGAGGTCGTCGAGGAGCAGATCCAGCACCTCCTCCCCCGCGGCGACCGGCAGCCGCTGCAGCTGGGCATCGTGCACTACTCCCGCGAGATCGCGTTCGCCGCGGCCGCCATCTACGCGAAGGCCGCCGAGGCCCGCGGCGCGTGGGACTCGCGCATCGAGGCGACGATCGTCGACGCCGTCGTGCGCTCCGAGACCGACGAGTCGGTGCTGTCGCGCGCGTCGACACTGGGCTGGCGCGCGGACTCGAAGGTCGTCGTCGCCATCGGCGGGGTGCCTGAGTCGCACCAGGTCGACGGGTTGCGCCGGTCGGCGGCGAAGCTGCTCCTCGAGGTCCTCGCCGCGCCGCAGGGCGACCGGCTGGTCTGCATCCTCGGCGGCGACGGGGTGGGCGACGAGGTGGAGACGTGCGAGCGCGTGTCGCGGCTGGCCGAGTTCTTCGCCGACGGGCCCATCGTCGTCGGCCCCACGGTCGACGGCTTGGCGGTGGCGCACCGCTCGGCGCGCGCCGCGGCCAGCGGGTACCGCGCCGCGAAGGCCTGGCCGGAGGGCCCGCGCACGCTGCTGTCGTCCGACCTGCTGCCGGAGCGCGCCCTCGCCGGCGACGGCCACGCCCGCCGGACGCTGGGCGGCGACGTCTACGCCGCGCTCGCGTCGAACAAGGAGCTGCTGGAGACCTGCGTCGGCTTCCTCGACTGCGGCTCGTCGATGGAGGCCACGGCCAGGGCCCTGTTCGTGCACCCCAACACCGTCCGCTACCGGCTGCGGCGCATCCAGGACGTCACCGGCTACAACCCGGCGGACGCGCGCGAGGCGTACGTGCTGCGGATGGCGATCACACTCGGTCGGCTGCAGGAGTGAGCGAACCACATCGGCGTATTTCAGGCCTTCGCACAAAGCCCGCACCGTGGGCATCGCCGCCACCGGCGCGGTCCTTGTGGGAACCCCACAACGAGCGTCGTGACTATTTCGTGACCTTCTGCCCCACGCGGACCGGCCGAACCGGGCAAGGTTGACCCCGTGCTAGCTATCGTCGCGCCCGGGCAGGGCGCCCAAACGCCCGGCTTCCTCTCCCCTTGGCTCGAGGACCCGGCCCTGGCCGAGCGCCTCGCCGAGCTGTCGGACGTCTGCGAGATCGACCTCGCGCACTACGGCACCGAGGCGGACGCGGAGACCATCCGCGACACCGCCATCGCGCAGCCCCTCCTCGTCGCCGCCGCGCTGCTCACGGGGCGCGCGCTGCTGGGCGACGACGTCGCCCGGGTCGGCGCCTTCGCCGGGCACTC
>DAONOU010000004.1:3082-8897 GCA_035409265.1 Arachnia sp.
CGCGCCCGGCTGGTGCCGCTCAGCGTCGCGGGCGCGTTCCACACCGTCCACATGGCCCCGGCCGTCGCGCACCTGACCGCGGTTGCCGAGGGCGTGGCCACCTTCGCCCCCGAGGCGCCGCTGCTGTCCAACGCCGACGGCGCGGTCGTCGCGGACGGGCAGGACGCGCTGACCCGCATGATCAACCAGGTGGCCAACCCCGTGCGCTGGGACCTCTGCATGGCGACGCTCGCCGAGCTCGGCGTCACCGGAATGCTCGAGCTGGCGCCCGCGGGGACCCTCACGAAGATCGCCCAACGCAACCTCAAGGGCGTCGAGCTGTTCACCCTCAACACCCCCGACCAGTTGGAGGAGGCGCGCGCGTTCGTCGCCGCCCACTCCGTCACCGAAAGCGAGTAGGCATGCCGTTGCAGTCGTCCACCGGAGCAAAGTTTGCGCGGCTCCTCTCCGTCGCGGGCGCCCGCGGCAGCCGGGTCGTGACCAACGAGGAGATGTGCACGATGATCGACTCCACGCCGGAGTGGATCCAGCAGCGCACCGGCATCACGGAGCGGCACTGGGTCGCCGACGGCGAGGACGCGGAGACGCTCGGGGTCGAGGCCGCGACCAAGGCCATCGAGCGCGCGGGCCTCCAGCCCTCCGACATCGACGCGATCATCGTGTCGACGGTGTCGCACTACCAGCAGACGCCGTCGCTGGCCTGCATCCTGGCCGGGAAGCTGGGCCTGACTGCCCCCGCCGCGTTCGACGTCTCCGCCGCCTGCGCCGGCTTCTGCTACGGCGTCGGCCTCGCGGAGTCGATGGTGCGCGCCGGCTCGGCGACGAACGTGCTCGTGCTGGGCGTCGAGGTGCTCTCGCGCTACACCGACGTCAACGACCGCTCCACCGCCTTCCTGTTCTCCGACGGCGCGGGCGCGGTCGTCGTCGGCCCCTCCGACGTGGCCGCGATCGGCCCGACGGTGTGGGGCTCGAAGCCCGAGGCCGCGCGCGTCATCGAGATCGACGACTGGCGCGAAGTGGACCCCGAGGTCGGCGCCCACATCCACATGGACGGCCGCGAGGTGTTCAAATGGGCAACCACAGCCATCGTCCAGAAGGCCGTCGAGACCCTCGAGGCCTCCGGCCTCACCCCGGATGAGCTCGACTGCTTCATCCCCCACCAGGCCAACAACCGGATCACCGATTCGATGTTGCGCCACCTCAAGCTGCCCGAGGGTGTCGTGGTTGGCCGCGACATCGTCCGCATGGGCAATTCGTCGGCGGCTTCGATCCCGCTGGCGATGGAGGCCCTGCTCGAATCCGGGCAGGCCAAGAGCGGTGACAGCGCATTGATCATCGGTTTCGGCGCCGGGCTCGTGTTCGCCGGCCAAACCCTGATCCTGCCCTGACCGACGCCAACCACCACCCCGCCAACCGAAAGGAAACCCTCATGGCAAGCACCGAAGAGATTCGCACCGACCTCGCCGAGATCGTCAACGACATCGCGGGCGTCTCCGCCGACGACGTCCAGCTGGACAAGTCGTTCGTCGACGACCTGGGCGTCGACTCGCTGTCGATGGTCGAGATCATCTACGCCTGCGAGGACAAGTTCGAGGTGTCGATCCCCGACGAGGACGCCAAGAACCTGAAGACCGTCGGCGACGCCGTCGCCTACATCGAGCGCGCCGGCTCCTAGTCGCCGCCGGGTTCCCGGTCCGCATTAGCGGCGGACCGGGAACCCCCACCGCACCCCACCGCTGTACCCCACCGCCACAGGAGCCCACATGTCTCGCACCGTCGTCATCACCGGATTCGGCGCGTTCACCCCGCTCGGCACCGACGCCCCCAGCACGTGGGAGGCCATGCTGGCCGGTAAGAGCGGCGTGCACACGCTCGCTCAGCCGTGGGCCGCGGACCTTCCCGTCACGTTCGCCGCGGAGGCCGCCGGCGACCCCGTCGAGCGCCTGGACCGCGTCGCCGCGCGCCGCCTCGACCGCAGCTCCCAGCTCGCGCTCGCCGCGGGCCTCGAGGCCTGGGCCGACGCCGGGCTCGGCCTGGGCGAGGACAACCCAGTCGACCCCTACCGGCTGCTGGTCAGCGTCGGCACGGGCATCGGCGGCCTGCACACCCTGCTCGGGCAGTGGGACGTGCAGAAGGAGAAGGGACTGCGCCGCGTGTCGCCCTTCACCATCCCCATGCTCATGTCGAACGCGCCCGCCGCGAACCTCGGCCTGACGTTCGGCGCGGCCGCCGCCGTGCACGCGCCGGTCAGCGCCTGCGCGTCGGCCAACGAGGCCATCTCGCTGGCCTACGACCAGATCCAGCTCGACCGCTGCGACATCGCCGTCGTCGGCGGCACCGAGGGCGTCATCCACCCGCTGCCCCTCAACGCGTTCGCGCAGATGCAGGCGCTCAGCCGCCGCAACGACGACCCCGAGCACGCCTCCCGCCCGTGGGACACCGGCCGCGACGGCTTCGTCCTCGGCGAGGGCTCCGTGATCATGGTGATCGAGTCGCTGGAGCACGCGCAGGCCCGCGGCGCGAAGATCTACGGCACGCTCGCCGGCGCCGGGATCAGCAACGACAACCACGACATCGTCCAGCCGGAGCCCACCGGCCGCGGTCAGGCCCAGGCCATGATCAAGGCGCTGCGCTCCGCGGGCCTGTCGGCCTCCGACATCGCGCACGTCAACGCGCACGGCACGTCGACCCCGCAGGGCGACGTCACCGAGGCGGGTTCGATCGCCGCGGCCCTCGGGGACGCCGTCGACGACGTCGTCGTCACCTCGACCAAGTCGATGACCGGTCACCTCCTCGGCGCCGCCGGCGCCATCGAGACCTTCGCGACCGTCATGGCGCTGAAGGACAGGGTCGTTCCCCCGACGATCAACATCGAGAACCTCGAGCCCGGCCTCCCGATCGACGTCGCCGCCAACGCCACGCGCGCGCTGCCCGACGGCGACCTCGCCGCGCTGAACAACTCGTTCGGCTTCGGCGGCTCGAACGTCGCGGTCGCGGTGACGAACGCGAACGCGAACCGCTAGCCGACGCGGTGCAGCCAGCGCACGGGCGCATCCTCGCTGGCGTAGCGGAAGACGTCGAGCTCCTCGTCCCACGGGGTGCCCAGCAGTCGTTCCAGAGCGTGCCGGATCGGCTCGCCGCCGAGGGCGTCGGTCGCCATCGCGTGGCGCAGCCGGTCCTCGGGCACCAGCACGTCGCCTTGCGTCCCGACGACGGCGGTGAACGCGCCGAGGGTCGGGGTGAAGCTGTAGCGCTGGCCGTCGGTGGACGCCGTCGGCTCCTCCGTGACCTCGAAGCGGAGCGCGGAGAGCCTCCGCAGCGCCGAGGCCAGCGCCGCGCCGGTTCCCGACGGGCCGGTCCAGGACCACTCGGCGCGCCGGGCGCCGGGATCGGCCGGCTGCGCGGACCACGCCAGGTCGACGCGGCTGCCGACCACCGAGCCGACCGCCCACTCGATGTGCGGGCACAGCGCCGCCGACGCGGAGTGGATGAGGATCACGCCACGCGTCGTGGATGCAGTCATGTTGTACCTCCTGGTTCGGCCGGATTGCCTTCCCCTGCGATCCGCTTCTCCAGAAGTGCGGCCCATTCTGCCAGGGCTTCCCAGTCGTTGCCACCCGCGGCCTTGCGTGCACAGATCTCTGTATACGTGGAGGTGTGCCTATATAGCGCTACGTCCACGCATACAGAGATCTGTGCACGCGAAGGGTCAGGCGGCGACTGCGAGCTCCAGGTTCCGGGCGGCGAACGGGCCGCGGAGGATGCGGGCCCAGCGGTTGCGCGGTAGGTCCGGGTTGAGGGCGGCCAGCCCGGTCGCGAACTTGCTGACCGGGACCGGGCGGTGCCCGGCGCGCCACAGGAGGCGATCCGTGGCGGAGGCGGCGCTGAGCGACTTGGTCTCGACGATGACGAGGTCGGGGAGGTCGAGGGTCGCGCCGTCGGGCAGGCGCCAGGACAGGTCCGTGTCGACGGTGATGCGGCCCGCGCCGTCGGGCGCCAGCAGCGTGCTGCGGTCGTAGGTGGTGCGGATGACCGGGAACAGCTCGTAGGCCAGGCCGCCGCCCAGGCCGAGGCGCGTCGCGGCGTCGGCGAGGTACGCGCGGGCGTCGATGGTCAGCCGGTCGCCGCCGCCGTCGTAGGGGATGCGCTCCTTCACCGTCACGCCGGACGCCCCGCGCGACTTCACCTCGAGGAACGTGACCCCGGAGTCGACGTAGGTGCGCGTGCGCACCTTCATCCTCACCCGGCGCTGGTGGGCGCTCATCCGGAAGCTGGCCCAGTCCGAGGTGTCGAAGTAGACAGTCTCGTAGCGCGCGGCGAGGGAGCCGTCGATGCTGAGGGCCTCCGTCGACGGGGTGAGGCGGTTCAGGAACTCGCCGGCCTCCGTCGGCGTCAGCAGGTACTTGCGGTCGATGCGGGTGAGCATCTCGGCGCGGGCGACGAGGTCGTCGAGGCCGATCGTCCGGAACCGATCCAGCGGCAGCGCGGTCATCAGGCGGCCCGCCTCAGCGAGACCGGGACGGTGGAGGCGTGGGGACGGGTGTAGCGGACCTCGACGAGCGTGGTGTCGTTGACGAGGTTGACCTCCTTGACGTCCAGCGCCTGGATCGGCAGCCCGAGCCTCGCCTCCGCCTCGCGGTGCAGCTCCCGCTCGTCCATGATGGCGCGGTCGAGGCGCACCAACTGGGCGCGGCTGCGGCTCAGCAGCCTGGGGTGGTCTGCGGCGAACATCACGAGCAGGATCAGGCCGATGAGCGTCACGGGCAGGGCGAGCGCGGTGTGCGGAAGGCCGGCGATGAGGCCCACGGCCAGCGCCGAGAAGTAGTAGGCGACCTCGCGTTGGCCGATCTCCGACGACCGCAACCGGATGATGGACAGGACGCCGAACAGCCCGAGGCCGAGCCCGGTGCCGACGGCGGAGCCCGCCAGCACGATCGTCACGGCGAGCACCCCGACGTTGACCCCGAGGAACGCGACGAGCAGGTCTCGGCGGTGGTGCCTGCGGTAGTAGAGGCCGAAGGTGAGGATGGCCGCCGCGATGAGGTCGATGGCGATGAGCGAGAGTTGGATCATTGTCATGGTCGTGTCTTTCCGGTGAACTTCTGGTGTTACGAAGTCAATCGGCCCCGTTGGTGAGCGTCGTGTGACTTCCCTATGCGGTCCCTGTGAACCCCACGGTCCTTGGATCCCGGCCGCCGACGAAGTCGGCCGGGACGGCGACGCTGCGCTCCTTGGACACGGCTCAAGGAGCGGGGCAATAGGCTGTTGCCATGGCACGCTCCCTCGACTCCGTCCTGCACTACCCCGACGCGATCGCGCAGGTGCGCGCCGTCGGCGACGACGTCTACTGGACCTCGACCATCGCCGCCGAGGACGGCAGGACGACGGTGCGACGCCTCGCCGGCGGCGTGGTCGAGGACCTCACCCCCACGGCGAACGTGCGGTCGCGCGCGATGGAGTACGGCGGCGGCGCATACGCCGTCGACGGCACCCGGCTGGCGTGGTGCGACGACGTCACCACGCAGGTGTGGGTGCGAGACGCCGACGGCGAGCGCCCCGTCACGCCCGAGGGCCGTCGATTCGTCTACGGCGGGCTGTGCCTGACCGACGGCGCGCTGCTCGCCGTCCGGGAGGATCACGACGCCACGCCCGAGGCGCTGACCGAGATCGTCGCGCTCGACCTCTCCGGCCCGGATCCCGACGGCGGCCGCGTCGTGGCGACCGGCGCCGACTTCTACGCGGGCGTCGTCGCGAACGGGGACCGCGTCGCGTGGATGCAGTGGGACCACCCCAGCATGAGCTGGGACACCTGCGC
>DAONOU010000004.1:8997-12180 GCA_035409265.1 Arachnia sp.
CTCTACGCCGTCGCCCAGTGGCCGGACCGCGACGCGACGCTGGTCCGCGTCCCGCTTCCCCGGGAGCCCGGCGATGCCGCGCGCCTCGACGCCCCCGAGACGGCGGCCGTGGTCCTCGTCGGCCCGACCGACGGCGACCCCGACGCCGCGCTCCCCGAGGCCGTCTGGGCCGAGGGAGCGGCCGGCCCCGTGCACTCCTGGCTGTATCGCCCCGCCGCCGACAACCCGCCGCTGATCGTCCTCACCCACGGCGGCCCGACCTCGATGGCCCGCTGCCTCTACGACGCCACCGTGCAGTTCTGGGTATCCCGCGGGTTCGCCGTCCTCGACGTCAACTACTCGGGCTCGACCGGCTTCGGGCGCGCCTACCGGGACAGGCTGCGCGGGAACTGGGGCGTCCTCGACGTGACCGACACCGTCGCGGCCGTCCGCGCGGTCACCGAGTCCGGCCTCGCCGACCCCGCACGCGTCGCGATCACCGGCGGCAGCGCGGGCGGCTACACCACCCTGCGCTCGCTGACCTCCACGGACGTCTACGCCGCGGGCGTCTCGCGCTACGGCATCGGCGACCTGACGACGCTGGCCACCGATACCCACAAGGCGGAGTCGCGCTACCTCGACGGCCTCGTCGCCCCCTGGCCGGAGGGCCGCGCCGTCTACGAGGACCGCTCCCCCATCAACCACCTGGACAGGCTCGCCACGCCGATGCTGATCCTGCAGGGCACCGAGGACAAGGTCGTGCCGCCCAACCAGGCGGTGCAGATGGCCGACGCCGTCCGCGCCGCCGGCCGCCCCGTCGCGCTGGTGATGCTCGAAGGCGAGGGCCACGGCTTCCGCGCCATGGCCACCCGCCGCCGCGCGCTCGAGGCCCAGGTGTCGTTCCTCGAACAGGTCCTCGGCCTCCCCCACAGCCCGGACGTCCCGAGGCTGGAGATCGGTTAGGGCCAGCGGGCGCCCAGCGAGATGACGCCGAGCGCCGACAGCACCGCGAAGATGATCGCGAGGCCCGCGTAGCGGTCGGTGATCTCGTCGGGGACCTGCTCGGTGCCGACCGAGCGCCGGATGGCCTGGTAGACGTCCGTGAGCTGGCCGCTGGACTCGGCGGCGTACTTCTTGCCGCCGCTCAGCCGCGCGATCTCGCTCAGCTCGTAGTGGTCGACCGCCACGCGTTGGCGCTGGCCGTCCTGGACGACGAAGCCGTTGTCGGTGCCGTACGCGATCGTGTAGACCGGAACGCCCTGGTTCTTCGCCTCCTCGGCGGCGCCCGCGGACGAGCGGCCGATGTTGGTGGCGCCGTCGGAAAGGAGAACGACGGCGCCGGGCGCGGGATCCTCGTTGCCGCTGGGGTCCGGCGGGACGAGGCGCAAGGCGTCGAGGCTCTTGTACACCCCCTCGCCGACGGCGGTCGACGGCGCCAGCTCCAGCGCGTCGACGGCGCGGTCGATCACGCCGCGGTCCACCGTCGGCGGCACGGCGACCTGCGCGGTGCCCGCGAACGTCACCAGAGCCACGTTGAAGCGTTCGGGGAGCGAGTTGATGAACGTCTTCGCCGACGACTGCGCGGCGGCGAGCCGGTTCGGGTCGACGTCCTCGGCCTCCATCGACCACGACACGTCGATGGCGACGACGACCGTCGCCCGGTCGCGGGGCTTGTCGACGAGGTCCATCGGGATGGCCCAGGCCACGATCAGCGCGGCGAGGCTCAGCAACGCGAGCAGCACCGCGCCGTGGCGCTTCCACGCGGCGTCCCGCGGGACGACAAGCCGCAGCCGCGAGCTCATGGGGCGGTGCACGGTGCGTCCGGACAGCACCACGTAGAGCACGGCGATCACGGGGATGATCGCCAGCGCCCAGAGACGGTTCGGGATCATGAACTCGAGCGCGAGGGGGATCATCGGGGCCACCTCGCGGCCATGAACACCGCACCCAGCGCGGCCACGACGGCGAAGCCCAGGGCGACCGCGGCGTAGGTCGCGGTGATCGGCTTGCGCACCGTCTCGTAGCCGATCACCGAGCCCACCTTCTTGTAGGCGTCGTCGAGCGAGGCGATGTCGTCGGCGGCGACGGCCTGCGCGTCGGTGGTCTTCGCGATCTGCTGCAGCGTCTCCCTGTCCGGCGCCACGTTCTCGCGGCGGCCGTCGACGTCGACGAAGCCGTTGTCGGTGCCGTAGGCGATGGTGAAGACGGGGATGCCGCGCTCGCGGGCGACCTTCGACGCGGCCGACGGCGCCGGCCCCTCGGTGTTCGTGCCGTCGGAGAGCAGCACGATCATCGCGGGCGCCTCCTCGTCGTCGTCGCCGCCCTTCGGCGCCTGGTCGACGGCCTTCATGGCCGTGGTCAGCGCGTCGCCGATGGCGGTGCCGTTCTCCAGCTGCAGCGCGTTCAGCGCGCGCTCCGTCGCGCCGCGATCGGTGGTCGGCGGGATGGCGATGGTCGGGTTCCCGGACATGCCGACGATCGCCACGTTGAAGGTGCTGGGGAGCGCCCTCAGGAACACCTGTGCCGCGGACTTGGCCGCGGCGAGCCGGTTGGGCTCGACGTCGACCGCCGACATCGACAGCGAGGTGTCGACGACGATCACGACGGTGGCGCGCTCCCGCGGCTCCTTCTCCGTGCCCAGCGGGTTCGCGTAGGCGAGGCCGAGCGCGATCAGCGACGCCAGCGACATCGCCACGAACAGGTGTCGCGTCCAGCGCCGCTGCGCCCCGACGACGCGGCCGAGCACGCCGGTGTTGGTGTAGCGCAGCGCGATCCTGCCCTTCAACCGCAGCAGGATGAGGTAGGCGATGATCAGGACGGGCAGGATGACCAGCGTCCACAGTCGCTCGGGGTTCGCGAACTCGGGTACCCAGGACATCACTTGCTCACCCCCTGCGGGGGCTGGTGCAGCATGCCGGCGACCCGGCGGTAGTTGAGGACGAAGCGGGCGATGTCGGCCACCCAGTCGCGGTCGGTGCGCAGCTGGATGTGGCCCGCCCCCGCGCGGCGCAGCGCGATCTTGATCCGCTCGCGCTGCGCGCGCGAGGCGGCGTCCATCCGGCGGCGCGCGGCGTCGTCGGACGTGTTCACGTAGCGGGAGAACGACGTCTCGGGGTCGCGGATCAGCATCTCGCCGACGTCCGGGAACTCGAGCTCGTGCCGGTCGATCACCTCGACGCACAGCACCTGGTTGCGCACCGCGAG
>DAONOU010000004.1:12280-19318 GCA_035409265.1 Arachnia sp.
AGGTCGCGCTTGGTGATGCCCTCGGTTCCCCAGTTCATCGACGGCGTGACGTCGAGCAGCGCCCAGACCTCCAGCTCGCGGTCGGCCATGGTGTCGCGGACGTGCGGAACCGTCGTGCGGGCGGTGACGGCCCAGTCCATGCGGCGGACGTCGTCCTGGCCGGGCTGGTAGACGCGGGCGTCGTTGGTGTCGGAGCCGGGGCCGGGCAACAGGCCGAGGTGGTCGCCGTGGAGGAAGCCCTCGAGGCGTCGGACGATGGTGAGCTCCAGGCGGCGGAGCGCGGCCTCGGGCGCGAGCTTGTTGAGGGGCACCGTCGGCCCCTTCGGCTCGCGCAGCACCGACCACTCGGCGCCCTCGGGGCCGGGCATCGCCATCGGCGGCCCCTGAGGGGGGCCGTCGTAGGTGAATCCCGGCTGCGCCATCTGACCTAGCCGCGACCGGGCTGGTGCGCGTGCTGGCCGTGGCTCGCCTGGCGCTGCTCCTGATTCCACACCGGGGTCGGCGCGGGCACCATGGCGAGGATCCGGTCGACGACGTCGGTGGTGAGCACGTTGTCGGCGACGGCGTCGAAGCCGAGGACGATGCGGTGCGCCATGACGTCCTTGGCCACGGCCTGGACGTCGGTGGGGAGCACGTAGTCGCGGCCGTTGATCAGCGCGAGCGCGCGCGCGGCGGCGACGAGGCCGAGCGTGGCGCGCGGGGAGCAGCCGATCTGGATGACGCCGGTGAGGTCGGGCATGCCGAAGTCGGCCGGGGTGCGGGTCGCGAGTACCAGGCGCACGATGTACTCGGCGACGAGGTTGTGCACGAACACGTTGCTCGCCATGTCCTGCAGGTGGCGCACGACGACGGGGTCGAGCACGCGCTCCGCCTCCGGCGGCGAGACGCTCATCCGGCGCAGGATCTCGAGCTCCTCGTTGCCGCGCGGGTACGGGACGTCGACCTTGACGAGGAAGCGGTCGCGCTGCGCCTCGGGCAGCGGGTAGACGCCCTCGGACTCGACGGGGTTCTGGGTGGCGATCACGATGAACGGCTTGGGCGCCGGGTAGGTCTTGCCGCCGATCGAGACCTGCTTCTCGGCCATGAGCTCGAGCATCGCGGACTGCACCTTCGCGGGCGCGCGGTTGATCTCGTCTGCCAGCACGAAGTTCACGAAGACCGGGCCGAGCTCGATCTCGAAGGACTCCGCCGTCGCGGAGTAGATGCGCGTGCCGACGATGTCGGAGGGCACGAGGTCCGGCGTGAACTGGATGCGCGCGAAGTCGCCGCCGACCACCGTCGCGAACGACCTCACGGCAAGGGTCTTGGCCACCCCGGGGACGCCCTCGAGCAGGCAGTGCCCCTTGGCGAGCAGCGCCACCATGAGCTGCTGCACCATGTGTTCCTGACCGACGATCACGCGCTGCACCTGGCTGATGGCCTGGCCCAGCAGCTTCGCGGCATCGGCGACGGTCGTCGGCAGCTGGGCATCGGGCGTCGTGCTCACGCGGTCTCCTCTGGTGTTCCGGGGACGTGGTCCGCCGCCAACGATAGCGCCCCACCCCCAGCGTCCCCCGGAACGCGCCACGCGGGTGGGCTGCTTGCGCGATGTGGTTCGATAGTGCTCGATGAGCAGCGATGACGAGACCAGCGCCCCGGAGGGGCGGCCGGAGTCGGCCGCCCTTTTCCCGCTGCTCGACGACGACCCGGTGAAGGTCGGCGACTTCTGGCTCGACGCCCGGGTCACCTCCACGCCCGCGGGCACCGCCTTCGTCGCGCACGAGGACGGCGGGGACGCGACGCTGCTGATGCTGCTGTCGGCGGGGGCCGCGAAGGATCCGGCGGCCCGCTCTCGGTTCTCCGGCGAGATCAACGCGATGCACATCGACACCGTCGTCGCCCGCGGCGGGCAGGACCAGGACGAGGGCCTGATGCAGGTCCGGTTCCGCGGCGAGGAGGACGACCCGACGCTGGACGGGCACGCCCCGCTCGCCCCCTGGGTCGCGCTGGCCTTCGACGGATCCGCCGCCGCGGCCCGCGAGGCCGAGCGCGTGCTGCAGGCGATCGACCTCTCCACGTCCGCGCCGCTGGGCGCGCCGTCAGGCCCCGACTACCGGCTGCACTGGATCGACGACACGGCTCACGGCCCGACCCGCGTGTGGCCCCTCGCCTGGCCGGGCCGCCGGGATCGCGCGGGCTGGATCACCATCCTCGTGTCCTTCCTGCTGATGGCGTTGATCGCCGCGCTGGCCCTTCTGCTCGCCATCCTCGTGTTCCAGAACCAGCCGTTGGTGGACGCGCCGCAGCCCATCCCGTCCCCGGCCTCGGGCGGATCGGGTTCGGGCTCGCCGCAGCAGGGTGGGGGCTCGGGATCGGGATCGCCGCAGCCCGGCGAGTCCGGCTCCGGTAGCCCCGGCAGCGGACAGCCAGAGCCCAGCGGGGACGGGGACGGCGGCGGAAGCCCCGGCGGCAACGACGGCGGCCCGTACGACCACTCGCCGTCGATGAACGTGCCGAGCGGCAACCAGTCCGGCCCGAGCGACCCGTCGCCCAACCCGAAGCTGTAGCGCGATCAGGCCCGACGGTGGACGGGCACGTCGACGCTGGCAGAGCCCGTCAGGCAGGCGGCCGCTCCGCACCTGCGCTCGTAGCCTAGGGCGGAGCCTGCTGCCGTGGACGGCGAGCCGGTGTGGCGCTGTGCCGAGCGCGACGTTCGCTAGCGTGGCTGCATGGACACCGCACCCCACGACTTCTGGATCGTGACTGCCCAGGTCATCCCAGTGCTGGCGTTGGCCTTGGTGATCGAGGCGCGCTTCGCGCTCCCCGTTTACTCACGCCGTGGCTCTGTTCGCAGCTCCATCCTTTTGATGGGTGCAACGTCATCCATAGCGGTGTTGACGGAATGCATCGTTCTCGTGGTGCTTGCCGGGTTCGCCGAGGGTCGGGTCTGGCTCGCATGGGTGGTGCTCGGCGTGATCGTGGTGCTTCTCACATACGTGTTGATTGTCCCACTCGTCACTATCTCCGACTCGCTCTATGACGAGCGGGTTGCCGCTGAGTCTCGGCCTAAGCGTGAAGGTACTTAAGCGCAACTGGTCGCCTCTAGCCCGGGCACAGGCCTCGACCTGCCGAGCGTCTCCGGCGGGAAGCGCCTGATCCGCTCCCAGATAGACATGACCCTGCCCGCTGATCGGGGCACGGTCGGCGGGCAGGTCTTGGCGATCTTGTTCCTCGCGCCTACGGTTGGTCCACACGGAGACGGCGAAGGTGGGTGATAGGTATGGCTGCAGCAACGATCGGGTTCGACGGGGTTCTGGAGCGGATCGGCGACCGCACCATCGTGCGGCTTCCCGCGGATGCCAGCGCGGGGCTGCCGTCGCGCGGGCAGGTCGCCGTCGTCGGCACCATTGAGGGGCGCGCGCTGGAGACGGTCGTCGAGCCGGACGGCCGGCGCGGGCACTGGCTGGCGATCGACGCGGACCTGGCCGCCGCTCTGGGCGACGGCGCGGTCACGGTGGAGTTGACGCCGACGAAGGCGTGGCCGGAGCCGTCGGTCCCCGACGACCTGCGCGCCGCGCTCGACGACGCCACGGACCTGGCCGAGACCTGGGACGACATCACCCCGATGGCGCGCTGGGAGTGGGTGCGCTGGGTCGGCGCGACGAAGAACCCGCAGACGCGCGAGCGCCGCGTGGAGGTGAGCATCGACAAGCTCCGCAACGGCAAGCGCCGTCCCTGCTGCTTCGACCTGTCCTCCTGCACGGACCCGGAGCTATCGAAGAGCGGAAAGCTGATCGACGCCGGTTGAGCCCCTTCCCGCTGGTTGAGCCGGGCGCACGCGCGAAGCGCCGTGCCCGTGTCGAAATCAATCGCCGAACGCCAAGACCAATAGGATGCGGCGCATGGCCTTGTCCGTGCTCCCCACCCTTTCTGAGATCGAGGCGGCCGCCGAGGTCGTCTACCGCGAGTTCCCGCCGACGCCGCAGTACCGGTGGGCGCTGCTGAGCGAGCGGCTGGGCGCGGACTGCTGGGTCAAGCACGAGAACCACACCCCTGTCGGCGCGTTCAAGATCCGCGGCGGCCTCACCTACTTCGCCGGCCTCGCCAAGAGCGGGGAGTTCCCCGCCGAGGTCATCAGCGCCACCCGCGGCAACCACGGCCAGTCGATCGCCTGGGCGGCCCGCAGCCACGGCGTGCGCTGCACGATCGTGGTCCCGCGCGGCAACTCCGTCGAGAAGAACGCCGCCATGCGCTCCCTCGGCGCCGAGCTGATCGAGCATGGCGACGACTTCCAGGAGGCACGCGAGCACGCGGGCGCGCTCGCCGCCGAGCGCGGCGCGCACATGGTGCCCAGCTTCCACGCCGACCTCCTCAGCGGCGTGGCCACCTACTGGTGGGAGTTCCTCCGCGCCGTGCCGCGGCTCGACGTCGTGTACGTGCCGATCGGCCTGGGGTCCGGGGCGTGCTCGGCGATCGCCGCGAAGCTCGCGCTCGGGCGCGAGGTGCGGATCGTCGGCGTGGTGAGCAGCCTCGCGACGACCTACGCGGACTCGCTCGCCGCGGGCCGCGTGGTCGCCTCGCCGGTCAGCACCGAGATCGCCGACGGCATGGCGGTGCGCGTCGCCGATCAGGAGGCCCTCGACATCCTGATCCCCCACCTCGACCACATCGTGCAGGTCACCGACGCCGAGGTCGCCGGCGCCATGAGGATCCTGTTCACCGACACCCACAACGTCGCCGAGGGCGCGGGCGCCGCGGCCCTCGCCGCCGCGCTCCAGGAGCGAGAGACCCTGCGCGGCCGGACCGTCGGCCTGACGCTGACCGGGGGCAACGTCGACGCCGATGTCTTCGCGCGGGTGCTTCACGCCGGGTGATCTCGACTCGGGCGCTCGTGCCTCACCGCCCGGCTCAACCAGCGGGAGTCAGAAGTCCGCGATGACGAGCTTCTTCATCTCCAGCATGTGCTCGAAGGCGCCGGGGCGGGCCATCAGCTCGGCCATGTCCGTCGGAACGATCTGCCAGCTGACGCCGTAGCGGTCCTTGAGCCAGCCGCACTGCTCCGCCTCGGGGACGGCGGAGAGCGCCGTCCACAGGCGATCGATCTCCGTCTGGTCCTCGCACTGGACCTCCAGCGAGACGCCCTCGGAGAAGGCGAAGGCGTGGTCGGCGCCGAAGTCGGTGGCCATGAACCACTGGTCGCCCACCCGGAACTCCCCGTACGCCAGCGCCTCGGCGCTCGCCGGGCCGGTCGGCACGCCGTACGGGAACCGGTTCCCGACGGCGGCTCCCCCGGGCAGGGACGAGAACAGCGAGACGTAGAAGTCCGCGGCCTGCGCCGCCTTGTCCTGGGCGGGCCCGCCGAACATCAGGGCGGGAACGACGAAGGGCCGCGGCTCGCCCGCCGGATCGGTGAGCATGAGCTGCCAGTTGACGCCGTAGCGGTCCTCGACCCAGCCGTAGCGCGCGGCGAACGGGTACTCCCCCAGCTCCATCCGCACGATCCCGCCCTCGACGAGCGCGTCCCAGGTCCGGTCGAGGGTGATCGTCGCGGAGGCCACCGCGTCCGGGGACGATCCGCCGAACCGCGCGGGGTCGAAGTTGAGCATGAACGAGATTGCCGGCGTCGGGCGGAACTCGTCGCCGGCGTTGATGAGCGTGAGCCTCGTGCCCGCGACCATGACGGTGACGGTCAGCGGCTGCCCGGCGAACTCCTGCTGGAAGTCCAGCAGCCCCTCTTCGGGATACCGCGACTCGACCTCGAACTCGGTGTCCGGGAGGGCGTCGGCGTAGAACGCGCCCATCTCCTTGGCGTTCCGGGTGCTCCAGATGTTGGGAACGATCCTCTGCATGGTGTTCTCCTTCCACCGGCCAGTATTCGCCTCGCGCCGGGCGACCACAAGGGTCGGGCGAGCTCAGGGGAGCTGCGCGACGAGCCTCTTCGGGGCCGTGTTCCGGTACGACTCCTCGAGGAGTTCGGCGATCTCCACCCAGTCGGTGTCGTCGGTGAGGCGCAGCCCGATCCAGCCGAACGGCCCGATGTAGCCCGGGAGGTAGACGTCGTCGCGGCCCAGCAGGGACAGGCGTTCGTCCTCGGGGAGCAGCACGCTGACCGACTGTCGCACGCGGTGCCACACACCCTCAACCTTGTGCGACATGCCGTACCAGGCGAAGACCTTCGTCGTGTAGAACGCGGCGTGCCCGACCGACACCTTCTCCTTCGCCCCCGGAAACGCGAGCGCCAGCTCGCGGATGCGCGCCAGGGTCGGATCTGCAGGATCGTATGCGAGGTCGACGGCCATGCCCCAGCTTCCCACGTCCGCCGAGCCTGGCAACACCGTCACGCGCAGTCCGCCTCTACGCTGGTGGAATGCTGAGTGAGATCTTCGCCGGGGCCGGGCTGCTGTTCGGCGGGTTCGGGATGTGGCGACGGCGCCGCCGCACGATGGCGCTGGGGCTGGTTCCCGCCGCCATCGCGTTCGTCGTGCTCGCCGGGACGCTGACCGCGTGGGGCGTGAGCCTCCCCCGCGTCGTCGACTGGTCGACGCACTTCGCCGACGGGTGGGCCGGCTGGCTTCAAGCCGCGCTGCGGCTCACGCTCGGGGTCGTGTTCTTCGGCGCCGCCGCGGCGCTCGCCGTCGTCACCTTCACGGCGCTCACGCTGATCATCGGCGAGCCGTTCTACGAGCGCATCCATCGCGAGACGGAGGAGGTGCTCGGCCCGCCGCTGCCCAACGGCTCGGTGAGCCTGTGGCGGGCGGTGGTCAGCGGCGTCGGGTTCGTCCTGCGGGGCATCGGGGTCGCGTTGGTCGTCGCGGTGCTGGGTTTCATCCCGGTGGTCGGCGGCGCCTTGGCCGCGGTGGTCGGTGTCGCGCTCACCGGGAGCCTGTTGGCCCGCGAACTCATGGCGCGCGCCTTCGACGCACGCGAATTCGACGACGCCCGCCGCGCGCAGCTCATCGCGGCCGGGCGTTGGCGGGTGCTCGGCTTCGGGATCGCTACCCAGCTGTGCTTCCTGATCCCGCTGGGCGCCGTCGTCACGATGCCCGCCGCCGTCGCCGG
>DAONOU010000004.1:19418-20813 GCA_035409265.1 Arachnia sp.
ACGAAGTCGCGGCGCCCGTGTCGAAAGGCCGTGACCTTCCCCACAGACTTGGGCCCGGGCCATAACAGCGAAACAATGAGCGCCATGCGGACCCTCATCGAGCGGGTGGAGCGGCATCAGGTGCCGCTCTATCTTGCCGCGCTGGCCGTCGGCGCCGGCGCGGGGGTGGCGCTGCCCGGCGTGGCGCACCCCGCCGAGTCGGCGATCAACCCCGTTCTGGGCCTGCTGCTCTACGCGACGTTCCTGATGGCGCTCCTGCCTGCCTACCTGTGGGCGTTCGTCGGTGCGGAGTTCGTGGCCGCCGTCGACCTCGCGCCGTTCGTCGAGGCGTTCCTGCTGCTCATCGCGCTGCCTCTGGCGGCGGCGGGCCTGACCCAGGTGGCCGCGGCGCGGACCCGGTGGGGCTGCCGCGTGCAGGAGGTCGTGTTGGGCGCGATGGTGCCGTTGATGATGCTCACCCTGGCGGTCGTCGTCGCGTCGCAGATCGCGGGCGTCGGCGCGCGGCTGGGCTCGCTCCTGCTGGCCGTGCCGGTGTATGTCGCCTTCGCCGCGGTTATGGTGCCCGTCGGCATGGCGGCGGGCAGGGTCGCGGGCCTCGACGCGCCGGGCCGCCGGGCGGTCGTGTTCAGCGGCGCCACGCGCAACTCGCTGGTCGTCCTGCCGCTGGTGCTCGCCCTCCCCGATCGCTTCGCGCTCGCGCCGCTGGTCGTCGTCACCCAGACGCTCGTGGAGCTCGTCGTCATGGTGGTCTTCGTCCGGCTGATCCCCCGCCTCATCCCCACGCAACCTTAAGACCCGATCTGAGATCAGACATACTGGGCCCATGAGGAGAGTTCATGGTGCCGCCCCACCTGCGGGCCGAAGAACCGGCCAGGATCTACGCATGGCGCTCGAGGGATCCGTCCATCTGGACGACGATTTCGCCGCCGACATCGCGAGCGCCCTCGAACTCCTCACTCTGGAAGCCTGGCACACGTGCTGGTCAGCGGAATTTCAAGATGCTGATGGGTCACTCTCCTCGGCATCACAAGACTTGGACTGTGACGGTACGTCGCTCTCCAACAAGATGGCGTCCCCGACCATCGCCTAATGCAGCGTCGACGCCGCACGCACCAGCGCGACAATCGCATCGCGGTTGGCAGCCAGCTCATCGGGGTGCGTCAGCTTCACGTGCCGCATCTTCGACGTGCCGGTGAGCAGCCCGTCGGGGTCGGCGAGGTCGGCCCCGTGCAGGAGGGTCAGCGACACCCACTTCGCGAACGGCGTCACCGCCGCCATGCCCCAGCCGTTGTATCCGTACTGGTGGGCGCCGTAGCCGACGCTCGCGTCGACGGTGTCGACGGAGTTCACCACGTCAGGAAGCGCCTCGATGATCAGGCGGTGCAGCCCGAGGTA
>DAONOU010000004.1:20913-27112 GCA_035409265.1 Arachnia sp.
CACAATCCCCGCTGCTCCACCTCGCGTGCGGCGCTCGAGAACCTCGAGGCGTCGGACCGGTCGTTCGAGGTGGTTCCGTATCTGAAGCAGCCGCTCACCGTCGATCAACTGCGCGACCTCGTCGCCCTGTTCCCCGACTCCCCCACGGATCTCGTGCGCCGCGACCCGAACTTCGCGAAGCTCGGCCTGACCGACGACGACGTCCGCACCCCCGACCAGGTCGTCACCGCGCTGGCCGAGCACCCGGAGCTGCTGCAGCGCCCGATCCTCATCCGCCACGACCCCGACGGCGACCGCGCCATCATCGGCCGCCCCAAGCAGGCGGTCCCCGAGTTCCTCCGCCCGTAGGGTTGGGCCCATGACGATCACCCTCACCGAGGCCCAGAAGGACCGCGCGTCCGGCGTCCTGCTGGGCCAGGCCGTCGGCGATGCGCTCGGCGTCCCCTACGAGTTCGGTCCCCGGATCCTCATGGGGACCGCGGGGATGATCGGCGGAGGTCTCGGACCGTACGAGCCCGGCGAGTGGTCCGACGACACCCAGATGGCCTCGTGCATCGCCTTGGTCACCGCCGATGGCGGGAACCTGAACACCGACGCGGGCCTCGACGCCGTCGCCGCGCGGTTCCTCGAGTGGCGCGAATGGGGCGCGTCCGACATCGGCAACCTGACCCGCGACGTGCTCGATGGCGTCACCCCCGGCCCCGATCTGGCCCTCCGGATGACCGAGGTCTCCCGTTCCTTTGCCCTCGGCGATCGCGCGGGCAATGGGGCGTTGATGCGCACGGGCGTCGTCGGACTCGTCTCGCTGTACGACCGAGAGTACGGCGCTGAGGCCGCGGCCAACGCGGCGTCGCTGACCCATGCGCACGTGCTCTGCGTGGAGTCCAGCGTGCTGTGGTCGGAGGCCGTGCGAGTCGCGGTCCTCATGGCGAAGCTCGATGTCCGGGGCGGGCTGGACCTCCTCCCCGAGGAGTCGGCGCACCGGTGGGAGGCGTGGATCGACGAGGCCGAGTCGTCGAACCCGAACAGCTTCTCGCCCAACGGCTGGACGGTGAGCGCGTTCCAGGCGGCATGGTCGTCGATCCACGCGACGCGCCACCTCGACGGCACCGCCCACCTGGAGGCGGCGCTCCAGACGGCGGTCGCGATCGGCGACGACACCGACACCATCGCGGCCATCGCCGGGGCGCTGCTCGGCGCCCGCTACGGCGCCTCCGCCATCCCGGCGCGGTGGGCCGACGCCGTCCACGGCTGGCCCGGCCTCAGCGGCAACGACCTCTGCCAACTCGCGCTGGACACGGCGCTGGCAGGTCGTGGCATAACGGGCAGTTAAGCACCCGCCACATCGTCGAACGTGCCTAGGTCAAGCAGAGAATCATTTACAGGAGGTCGACATGCCAAACACGATCAGCATCAGCGAACTGTGTCAGAACCCCACACGAATGCTGCACGAGGTGAAGTCCGGAACCACCTTCACGATCACCGATCACGGAGAGCCGGTCGCCGAGATCATTCCGCGCCACGCCCGCTGGGTTCGAAGCGAGGATGTCGACGCGCTGCTCCGGGATCTGGGGAACGACGCAGATTGGGCCCAGGAGATTGCGGATGACAGTGCCGTGGACATGGCGGATCTGGATTAGCTCGCGACCAGCTCGATGACCCGCGCCAGGTCGTCCGCATGCAGGTCTCGCGCGACCTCCAGGTCGTAGTCCGTCTGGATGTTGATCCAGAACCGGTCGTCGACTCCTAGCGCCTTGGACAAGCGAAGGGCGGTGTCTGTGGTGATGGACCGCCGTCCCCGAACGATCTCGCTGATCCGGGTTTGAGAGAGCCCCGTCGCTTGCGCGAGCCGATACTGAGAGATACCCAGCGGGTCGAGGAACTCGGTCAGCAGGATCTCGCCGGGCGTGATCGGCGCGTGTGCCGTACTCGTCACCTGAACCTCCTTCAGTGATAGTCGGTGATCTCCACATCCGACGCCCCCTGTCCGGTCCAGTAGAAGCAGATCCGGTACTGGTCGTTGATGCGGATCGAGTGCTGACCAAGCCTGTCTCCGGTCAGCTTCTCCAACCGGTTGCCGGGTGGCACCCGCAAGCTGTTCAGTTCTGATGCGGCGTTGAGAAGTCGAAGCTTCTTCTGTGCCGCCCGTTGCAGATCAGGTCCGAGCGAACGCACTCGTTCGCGGTTCCAGACCTCCTCAGTCTCCCTGTTCTTGAAGGACAGGATCATGACAATACTAACCCTTCTCGATAGTATCGGCAAGCGAGAGGGTGTCGCCTCGGACTTGCTCGATTCCGACCCTACGGGCGGCCACTGACAAAACCGCGTAGACAGCGTCCCGCCTGGATCGCTGCGAAGTAGGGTGAGGTCCATGGAGAACGCACCGCAGCTCGAGTTGTTCAACGAGGCCGACGTCCGGCGGATCCTTGTCGTCGTTGCGCATCCCGACGACGCCGAGTACGGCACGTCAGCGGCTGTCGCGCATTGGACGAGCCGTGGCATCGAGGTCGGCTATCTCCTTCTGACGGCGGGCGAGGCCGGCATGAAGCGTCCGCCCGAGGAGGCAGGTCCGCTCCGCGCCGTCGAGCAGGAGAACGCATGCCGCATTGTCGGCGTGAACCACCTCACGATCTTGGACTTCCCAGACGGCATGCTCGAGTATGGACTGCCACTGCGCCGCGCGATCGCCCGCGAGATCCGACGCTTCCGTCCCGACGCCGTCGTGAGCGGCTCCGGCGAACTGCACGTCGCCTGGGGCATCGACCACGCCGACCACCGCGCGGCTGGGCTCGCCACCATCGACGCCGTCCGTGACGCCGACAACCGCTGGGTGTTCCGCGATCTCCACCGCGAGGGCCTCGACCCGTGGGGTGCCACCTGGCTGCTGCTCACCGGAACCCGCCCAACCCACTACGTCGAACTCGCCGCCGAGGCCGAGCGCCGCGGCATCGAGTCACTCAGCGCGCACGAGGCATACCTCGCCGACCTGCCATGGCATCCCGCCCCGAAGGACCTCGTCTCGGGCATCCTGAAGCAGCAAGGTGAGCTCGTGGGAGTAGACCGCGCGGCAACCTTCGCGGCCCATCGGCTCCGCGGATAATCCTCAGCGATGTGAACCACCCCAGAAGTCATCTTCAATTGTCGCCTCACTGAGGCGACAATCTCAGCGCCCTCCCGCAGCCCGCTCAATTGTGGCGACGCCGTCGCCACAATTCACCCGCGCAACCGGCCGCCGAGCTACGCCAGGAGCGCGTAGGCGTGCTCGTACTTGACGCGCAGACGGGCCTGCACGTCGTCGGGCAGTTGTGCGACGCGCTCAGGCGACGTGTTGTGCGCGAGGTCCGCGAGCTTCACGGCGCGCGCCAAGGGGTTCGCAGCGATCTGCGTGTAGTACTCATCGCCTTGGCCGTCCTGACGAGTCAACAGCAACACGACCTCGACCACCTCAGCATGGATACCCGCACGAACAAGGTCGTCCGCGGTGATGTCGGTGTCCTCGACGACGTCGTGAAGCCACGCCGCACAGAACTCAACAGCCTGGTCGACCGGATCGAACATCGCCGCCACGGCGGCTGGGTGATGGATGTAGTCGCGCCCCAGCTTGTCTACCTGCCCTCGGTGCGCGACCACCGCAATGGCATGAGCCCGCGCCGCTTGCTCTCTACGCTCCACCTCGCTCAGCGCTCCGCTGCTCTCACTCACGGCTCAACCTCGGCCAAGAGCGCGCGGGACCTTCTCGCAGCCTCTAGCGCGTCCCGCAGGTGAGCAGGGGTTTCAGGCCGCATAGATGTCTCTCGCGGCACTGAATACCGACTTCGCGACGTATGGGTTGCGCAGGTTCCGCGCTTCCACCAAGTCCACTGGATGCCCCACGATGCTCGCTAGCTCGCCGCGCAGACCGAAAAGCGCCTGGAAGGTACGCTCTGCCTCCGGCTTGTAGTCGACGAGGAAGTCAACGTCGCTGCGCTCAGGGTCGAAGCGGTCGGTCAGCACCGAGCCGAACACACGCAGCCGTGCCACGTCGTATCGCTCGCATGCGCTAGCGATCGACGCGCTGTCCAGCAAGTCGACCACGGTCATGCGCTCCATTGTGTCAGCCCCGCCTCGTGACCAACAGAGTTCTGGTGCCTCCGTTGCGGCCCCATCGCGCTGGGTTCACCCGGCTACCGGTCGTTCGCGGCGAGCGGAGCATCGACCTCCCGATGGATGATTGACTATTCAACCATTGCGCTATCCTGGAACAGAACTCTCGAAGACAGGAACCATCATGACCACCGCCGTGCGCAACCCCACCCAAGTCCCCGTCGCGCATCCGATCGCGCAGCGCTGGAGCCCGCGTGCGTTCGACCCCACCTTCGAGCTGTCAGCCGACGACATCACCGCGCTCGGCGAGGCCGCCCGTTGGGCTCCGTCGGCGGCGAACCTGCAGCCCACGCGCTTCATCGTCGCCCGCCGCGGCACTGCGACGTTCGAGACCATCGTCGGCACCCTCGCCGGGTTCAACCGCGAGTGGGCTCCGAACGCGTCGGCACTCATCGTCGCCGTCGCCGAGACCACGCGCGAGGGCAAGCCCATGCGCTGGGCGGAGTACGATCTCGGCCAGGCCGTCGCCCACCTCAGCATCGAGGCGACCCACCGCGGCTTGATCACCCACCAGATGGGCGGCTTCGACGCTGACGCGCTGCGCTCGGCCTTCCTCCTGGCCGAGGGTCTGACCCCCGTCGCGATCGTCGCCGTCGGCCGCCACGACGACTCCGACGACGTCGCCCCCGCCATCCGCGAGCGGGACCTCGCCCCGCGCGCCCGCCGCAACCTCGCCGACCTCACCCTGCTGCTGGACATCTGACCGCTCACTCCGGCCGCATCACGGACGCGCTTCAGTTGTTGCGTCAGCGACGCAACATCCTTGTCGGTCAGTCCGATTGCCGTGACAGTGTCACGACGAGTCGCCGTCAGCGCTCTCGGCCGCCGTCGTCCTTAATAGCAGCGGCCGCATCCGCAAACAACGCCTCTAGCGACACCCGCCAGGCCGGCAAGTCAACCGTGAGAGTCAACCAGGTGAGGTCTCGATTGATTTCGTCGTACTGATGGATCAGGAAGTTTCGATTGGCAACCGCGAGAGCCCAGACGACACCTTCCGGAGCCAGCACCTCGAGCCGTGACAGCCGATTTGCAGCCTCGCCCAGCTTCATCATCAGCGAGTCGCCTGCCTCCTGGAGCAGCCCATCGGCCAGGTACGCCGCCCCACCCTTGTCGACAATCTCATCGACTCGCTCCAACCAACCGCGAATGTGAAGCAGTTCTTTAGCAGCCCTACGGTCAATCACAGCGGAACAGCCTCGCGCAGGATGTCATCATCTACGTGTGGCGTGAGACCTCCGAACTCGACGAGGTCGATCTCTCGGCCAAGAACCTGTTCGAGCAGCATTTTGAATGCGACGAAGTCGAACGACGAGACTCCCGACGGCGCCGTCACGATCAGGTCAATATCAGAGTCGAACCGCGCCTGACCTCTGGCAACCGAGCCGAACACCGCAAGGTCGGAGTAGCCGCGCTCCGTTGCCAGAGCCTTGAGCACCGGCGCTGCAGCCTCGAGGAGTTCCTGAGGGTGCACACCATGAAGGTCGGGCGCGTACTTCAGTTGCTGGCTGACGGCGGGCTGAGAGATGCCAAGTGCGTCCGCGATTTGGCGTTGAGATACGCCCGTCGCAGTCATCGCCCTCAGCGCGACAGCACGCCGCAGCTTGGCGACTTCCTCATCACGCCGAGCCGCGCGGTACTCCATCAGCACACTCATAAGTCCATCTTATAGCACCGATCCACGCCGGTTCCGCCTCGCAAGTGCCACGATGGACCCATGACGACGATGTGGCGCGACCTCCTGCTGGATCAGCTCGACTTCTACTGGAGCTTCCACCTCCAGCCGCGCCTGAAGGGCCTGACCGATGACGAGTACCTGTGGGAGCCCGTCGCCGGCGCGTGGTCGCTCCGCGAGGGCGACGACGGTCTGGTCCGCATCGAGTCCGTGGTTCCCGAGCCTCCGGTCCCGCCGATCACCACTATCGCGTGGCGGATGGCACACGTCGGCAAGGACGTGTTCGGCAAACGGGCGCGGGCGTTCTTCGGCGGTTCGGATGCCCCCGACGACGCGGACATGTTCGATGACCGCCACTGGCCCGAGCCACTCCCCCTGACCGCG
>DAONOU010000005.1:0-23073 GCA_035409265.1 Arachnia sp.
CTCGACGGTGTCGACGTTCTGGCAGCCCGCGTAGAAGCGGTGACCGACGGTGCCCTCTGCGTACTTGTCGCTCAGCCAGGTACCCATCGTGGCGAGCACAGGGAGGCTGGCGTAGTTCTCGGACGCGATCAGCTTGAGCGAGTCGCGCTGGTCGGTCAGCTCCTGGCGCGTCGCCTGCGCGATGCGTGGCTCGACGGCCTCGATGGCCGAGAGAAGGGTCTGGTAGGCGCTGCTGAGGGCAGAGGCGTCGGTCACGTCACTCCTATATCGGTGGGATTCCGGGGTCAGCTTAACGCTTCCCCCTGCCCCGGCCCGAGTCAGGAAGCCGGTGCCGAGCGCTGCTGAGACACCTCGTAGAGCGCGACGGAGGCGGCCACCGAGGCGTTCAGCGACTCGACGGCGCTGGCGATCGGGATGGAGACCAACGCGTCGCAGTGCTCGCGGACCAGGCGCGCGAGGCCCTCGTCCTCCGAGCCGACGACGATCACCAGCGGGCCGGTGACGCCGGGGGCGCCCGCGATGGGGACCTCGCCCTCGCCGGCCAGGCCGACGACGGTGAAGCCCATCTTCGACGCCTGGACCAGCATGCGGTTCAGGTTCGTCGCCATCGCCACGGGAAGGCGCGCGGCGGCGCCCGCCGAGGTCTTCCAGGCCGCCGCGGTCATCGATGCGGAGCGCCGCGACGGGATGATGACGCCCGTGGCGCCGAACGCCGCGGCGGACCGCACGATGGCGCCCAGGTTGCGGGGATCGGTGATGCCGTCGAGGGCGACGACGATGCCGTCGTCCATCGCGTCGGCGAGGACGTCCTCGGGGTCCGCGTACTCGTAGGCGGGAAGCTGCAGCGCGACGCCCTGGTGCACGAGCCCGCCGGTGACGCGGTCGAGCTCGGCGCGCGTGACCTGCAACATGGGGAGGCCGTGCTCGGCGGTGAACTTCAGGATGTCGCGAAGCCGGTCGTCGCGCTCGGCGCCTTCGGCGACGTACGCCTGCTTGACGGGCAGCCCGGCCGTCAGGGCCTCGTAGACGGGGTTGCGCCCGACGACCCAGTCGGCGCCGGCCGCGGATCGGTGCGACTTCTTCGGCTGCGAGGCCTGGCGGCGCTGCGCCGCCTGCTTCTGCTTGTACGCCTTGTGATAGGTGCGGTCCTCGGCCTTCGGCGTCGGGCCGCGGCCCTCGAGCGACCGGCGGATCCGGCCGCCGGAGCCGGCGGCCTTGTTCTTGCCCTTGCTTGTCGCGCCGCGGCGCGAGGAGTTGCCTGCCATGTGTCTGCTCTACTTCTCCAGGGCCCAGGTGGGGCCCGTGGGGGTGTCGGTGATCTGGAGGCCGAGGCCCGCCAGGGTGTCGCGGATGGCGTCGGCGGCGGCCCAGTCCTTGTTGGCGCGCGCGATCGCGCGCTGCTCCAGGAGGGCGCCGACGAGGCCATCGACGACGGGCTTGAGGTCGCCGTCGGACTTCTCGCCAGCCCACTCGGGCGCGGACGGGTGGATGCCGAACACGTCGAGCATCCCCGTCACGACGACCGCGTACAGGCGTGCCTGCTCGTCGTCGCCGGCGGCGAGCGCCTGGTTGCCCGCGCGGATGGCGTCGAACAGCGCGGCGACCGCGGCCGGGGTGGCGAGGTCGTCGTCCATGGCCTCCCGGAAGGCCCTGGCCTCCTCGGGGGGCGCGTACGCGAAGAAGCCCTGAGGGATGTGCCCCGCGGCGCGCTCCACGAACGAGTCGATCCGCGCGATGGCCTTCTCGGCCTCGGCCAGCGAGCCGCGGGTGTTGTCGTCCTCCGGGGAGAACTCGATGGTCGAGCGGTAGTGCGGTGCCAGCAGGAAGAAACGCACGGCGCGCGGGTTGTAGCGCTTGGTCACCTCGGTGACGAGAGCGGTGTTGCCGAGCGACTTGCTCATCTTCTCGCCCGCCATGGTCACCCACGCGTTGTGCATCCAGTAGCGCGCGAAGCCGTGGCCCGCCGCCGCCGACTGTGCCAGCTCGTTCTCGTGGTGCGGGAAGCGCAGATCGATGCCGCCGCCGTGGATGTCGAACGTGTCGCCGAGGTACTTGCCCGCCATCGCGGAGCACTCCAGGTGCCAGCCGGGACGGCCGCGCCCCCAGGGAGACGGCCACGACGCCGTCAGCGGCTCGTCCTCCTTGTGGCCCTTCCAGAGGGCGAAGTCGCGGGGGTCGCGCTTGCCGCGGGGGTCGGCGTCGGCGGCGGGCTCCATCTCGTCGACCTTCATGCCGCTGAGCTCGCCGTAGCGCGGCCAGGACCGGACGTCGAAGTAGACGTCACCGGAGCCATCGGGCGCGACATAGGCGTGGCCGCGCTCGATCAGGGCCTCGGTCAGCTCCAGCATCTCCGGGATGTGGCCGGTGGCGCGAGGCTCGTAGGTGGGGGGCTTGCAGCCAAGCGAGGCGTAGGCCTCGTGTAGCTCGCGCTCGAACTTGTAGGCGTGCGCGAACCACTCGACGCCCTCCTCAGCCGACTTGGCGAGGATCTTGTCGTCGATGTCGGTGACGTTGGCGACGACGGTGACGTCGTAGCCCCCGTATTCCAGCCACCGGCGGAGGACGTCGAAGACGACCTCCTTGCGGATGTGACCGAGGTGCGGCGACGCCTGAACGGTCAGGCCGCAGTGGTAGATGGACACCTTGCCGTCGACGAGCGGGACGAACTCGCGCACGGCGCGAGCGGCGGTGTCATACAGCTTGAGGGTCACAGGCCGTGAGTCTACCGGGGCCGTCGAGGCTTGACGATGCGTGCAACCCGGAGCCGTCGCCGCAAGTTATCCACAACTTGTGGCAGGAACGGGGAATGGCGGTCAGGAGTCGACATAACAGTAGTAGAGGCCCAGAATCGACTCCGGGTTTCGTACTACACTGTTCGCACAACTAAAGAGGCACGCATGAGGATCTGGGTTCACCCGCGCATCATGACGAAACACCCAGAGATCACGGCTGACGACGTCGCAGCGGCATTTGCCGACACGCTGGCATCGCGGCGCAGGGATACCGACCCGGTTCAGGTGGTCGGTGTCGGCATCGACGGGAAGGGGCGGTTGCTCCAGTACATCGCGGTCGAGGATGCACCCGGCGCGTGGCAGGTGTTTCACGCCATGGGCGTGACCAAGGGCGTGCTTCGAGAGCTCGGCTTAGGAGGTAAGTGAGTGGCTACATACACGGCGGTGAACGGAACGACGTTCACCGATGAGGACATAGAGCGCTGGGCGGCGGAAGCCGAGTCCGGCGAGATGTACACGGGCGGGCACCTCGGTCCCCCAACCCCTGGGCCGCCGACGTCCGGTCGGCCGATCTCCGTGGGCGAGGACGCGCGGCCATTCACGCTTCGGCTGGACGTAGTGCGTCGGGCGAAGCTGAACGAGGTCGCGCGGCAGCGCCACATCACGGCGTCCCAGTTGGTGCGCGACCTGATCGACGCCCTGTAACGCGAAGTCAGCGTTAAGGAGGCACCGATCAGTGCTTCCGCTGGCGAGCACGCGCCCGCGCCATCGTGGGGTGCCGGGATGGTAAAGTAAGATGATGAAACTCATCCAGGGGCGACGACACGATCGACGGCCTCGGGGGAGACGACCTCATCTGTGGCGGTGAGGGCAACGACACGATCTATGGCGGATCCGGCCACGACCACATCTTGGGCAACTCGGGCGACGACAAGCTCTACGGTCAGTCTGGTCACGACCTGGTCGAAGGCCAAGCGGGCCGCGACAAGCTCAGCGGCGGCACCGGCCGCAACATCCTCGTGCAGGGCGGTGCGTCGGAGCGCGTCAGGGACCGCTGGACGGATCGCCACGGCTACACCGGTCCCAGAGGCGTCGCCGTCTATTCCGACCAGTAAGACAAGGCCGAGGTTCGGCGATACTTGGCCGATGAGCCAGGAACGCGTGCGTAGGTACTGGGACGACCAGGCCGCGCGGTTCGACGCGATGATCGCGCCCGTCGAGCGACGGTTTCTGGCGGCCAGCCGCGAGTGGGCGGCGGGGCGGGCGCGGGGAGCGGTGCTGGAGGTCGCCGTCGGGACCGGGCTGAACCTGGCCTACTACGGCGCCGATGCCAGGATCACCGCGGTCGAGCTCAGCGACGGCATGCTCGACGGCGCGCGGCACCGGGCCGCGCGGCATGGGTGCGTCGTCGACTTCGCCGTGGCCAACGGCGAGCGGCTGCCGTTCGCGGACGCGAGCTTCGACGCCGTCGTGTGCACCTACTCGCTCTGCGGGTTCCGCGACCCGCGGCGCGGCGTCGAGGAGATGCTGAGGGTGCTGCGGCCCGACGGCGACCTGCTGCTCGCGGACCACGTCGGCTCGTCCAACCCGCTCTTGCGGGTTGCCCAGTGGGCGCTGGAGGCGGTGACCTATCCCCTTCATGGCGAGCGATTCACGCGCCGCCCGCTCCGGATCGTCGAGGCGCTGGGCGTGCGGATCGCCGCGACGGAGCGCCTGCACCACGGCATCATCGAGCGCGTGCACGCCCGCCGGTAGGCGACGTAGGGTAAGCGTTCGGCCCAGTTGTCTTCGGCCCGCCGACGCCGGGTCGGCCGATCAGCGTGGGGGAGCAGGCGCGGCCATTCACGCTCAGGCTAGACGTCGCTCGTCGCGCGAAGCTAGACGAGGTGGCGCAGCAGCGCCACATCACGGCGTCGCAGCTCGTGCGCGACCTGATCGACGCGCTGTAGGCCAGTCGGCGGCGGGGTCCTTACTTGTTGTGAACCTTCGAACCAGATGGCGTGAATCTGCAGTTTCGTTAGCGTGAATCTTCAGGCCGACCAGGCGGCCCAGAGCTGGGCGTAGTGGCCGCCGGCGGCGACCAGCTCGTCGTGCGTGCCCAGCTCGACGATCCGACCTCCCGACATGACCGCGATCGCGTCGCAGCCCCGGGCCTGGGTAAGGCGGTGGGCCACGACGACGGCGGTCCGGCCCGCCGTCACGGCGTCCGCGGAGCGTTCCAGGGCGCGGGCACCCGCGCTGCCCGCCTCCGCCGTCGCCTCGTCGAGCACGACGACGGGAGGCGCAACCAGCATGATCCGGGCCAGCGCGAGCTGCTGCGCCTGGTCCACGGTGAGCGGGTACCCGCCGGTGCCGACCCTCGTGCCCAGCCCCCCGGGCAGGGCCACGACCCAGTCGAGGGCGCCGACCGTGCGCAACGCGTCCTCTAGGTCGTCGTCGGTGGCGTCTGGCCTAGCCAGGCGCAGGTCGTCGGCGAGGGTGCCCGCGAAGGTGTGCACCTCCTGCGTCACCACGGCCACGCGCCGCCGCACGGCGTGCGGGTCCAGGCCGTCGACGGCGTCGTCGCCCAGCGCGATGGCACCGTCGGACGCCGGGAACACGCCGCCGATCAGCGCGGCCAGCGTCGTCTTGCCCGCGCCGCTCTCGCCGACGACGGCGAGGCTGCCCCCTGCCGGGACCCGGACGGAGACATCGTGCAGCACCGTCGGCCCGTCGGGGTAGCGGTGGCTCACACCCTCGACGGCGACGCCGACGGGCGGCTGGAAGGGCCGGTCCGACGGTGTGGGCAGCGGCAGGTCCGCGACCCCGACCAGGCGGGTGAGCGCGGCGGCCGCGCGCAGGACGTTGGCGAAGCTCATGAACAGCACGCCCAGAGGGCCGAACAACCGGTGGAACAGGAGCGCCGCGGCGGTGACGGCGCCGACGGTGACGATGTCCGCGCGGACGAGGAAGAAGCCGGTGGTCAGGATGGCCGTGAAGCCGACGGCCTCCGCGTAGTTCATGAGGTTGTCGAACGTCAGGCTCGCGCGCAGCGCCGTCAGCCGCTTGAGGTTGGTGTCCAGCGAGGCCGCCTCGACGATGCGGAGGCGGCGCGGCGCCATGCCGTAGGCGCGGATGGTGGCGGCCCCGTCGAGCGTGGTGAGGATCTCCTGGGTGCGCGCGGCGGCGGACCGGCGCTCGGCGGCGAACCGCGGGGTGAGCACCGGGAGGACGAACCGGATGCCGATCCAGTGGACGGGGAAGACGGCGGCGAAGGCGAGGGCGAGGCGCCAGTCCAGGGTCAGCAGCCCGACCGCCGTCACCACCACGGTGACCAGCGCCATGGCCACGCGCGCCATCAGCGCAACGGACACGTTGATCTGCTCGACGTCCTCGGTCACGCGCGACGTGACGTCGCCGCTGCCCGCGGCCTCGAGGACGTGCGGGTCGAGTTGGAGCGCATGCTCGAGCACGTCCTCGCGCAGCCCGGCTGCGACGGTGACGCCGAGCTGCTCGGTGAACCGGCGCGCGAAGCCCAGGAGGATCCCGGCGGCCAGCGCGGCGGCGACGAGCCAGGCCGTCAGCCCGAGCACCGCTCCCCGCGCGCCGGGCCCGCCCGCGGTGACGGCGTCGACGACCCGGCCGAGCAGCAGCGGGGCGGCCACGGCCGCGGTGCTCGCGGCCACGTTGAGGACGACGGTGAGGGCCAGCAGCGCGCGGCGCGCCGCGATGGCGCTCCAGAGCACCGCGGCGGAGCGGCGCGCGGTCGCGGTGGGGAGGATCCGGCGGCTCATCGGAGCACCAGCTCGGCGTAGGCGGGGTCGGCGACGAGGCCCGCGTGCGTGGAGACGAGGCAGCCGTCGGGGCCGAGGAAGACGACGCGGTCGCAGCTGGCGAGCAGCGGAGGGCTGGTGGTCATGACGACGGTGAGGCGCCCTGGCCGGCCGCGGTACCGACGGATGCCCTCGGCCATGCGCGCCTCGGTCACGGCGTCGACGGCGGTGGTGGGGTCGCGGAGCACGAGGATGGGCGCGTCGTCGACCCCGTCGTCGACCACCAGCGCCTCGCGGAGCGTGCCGCCGAACAGGTGAACCGCGTGCGGCTCGACCAGCAGGCGGCCCGCGACGCGCACCGTCCCCGCCTCGGCGGGCGCCGTGCCGTCGATCAGCGCCGTCAGCGAGCCGGCCGCCACCGCGCTGGAGGGAACGACGCCGACGACCTCGCCGTCCGTGAGCGCGAGCGACAGCCCGGCGATGCCCTCGGCGCGAACGCCGTCGAACTCCAGGGCCGGGTGCCCGCTCGTCGGCCCGTGCCCCGGCGCGTCGCCCTCCGGTGAGACTCCTCGAGGATCGCCTTGGTCGCCATCCAGTGCCCGCCGCGCGCGCTGAACGTGAGCGCGGTGAACAGCAGCAGGATGCCGACGGAGGACAGCCACATCGCGCCGCCGTCGCCCGTGCGCACGGCGCGGTCGATGACGAGCCCGAACGCGACCGGCACGAGCGCCTCGCAGGTCTGGTGCCCGACCATGCCGAGCGTCGCGAGGACGGTCCGCAGGCGCTGCCGACGGTAGACGTCCAGGATCACGGCGCCGGCGGTCAACACGCAGAGCACCCTATCGGGTGGTTGAATCGGGGCATGAGCATCGACATCCAGATCTGGTCCGACATCGCCTGCCCGTGGTGTTTCATCGGCAAGCGGCGGTTCGAGCGGGCGCTCGCGGCGTTCCCGCAGCGCGATCAGGTCCGCGTGACCTGGCGCAGCTACCAGCTCGACCCGACGCTTCCCGAGCACTACGACGGCAGTGAGGTCGACTACCTCGTCTCGTCGAAGGGGATGCCGCGCGCGTCGGTCGAGCAGATGATCGGGCACGTCGCGGAGCAGGCGCGCGGTGAGGGCCTCGACTACGACTTCGGCGCGCTCGTCGTCGCCAACTCGCGGCGCGCGCATCGGCTCCTGCAGGCGGCCAAGCGCGCGGACGCCGATGGCGGTAGGCGCGCCGACGCCCTCGAGGAGGCGCTGTTCTCCGCGCACTTCGTGAAGGGCGAGGACATCGGCGACGGCGACACGCTCGTCCGGCTGGGCGCCGCCGCGGGCCTGGCCGAGGACGACTCCCGCGCCGCCCTGGACTCCGCGGAGCTGGACGCCGCCGTCGACGCCGACATCCGCGAGGCAGCGGCCATCGGCGTGCGCGGGGTGCCGTTCTTCGTCGTCGAGAACAAATACGGGGTTTCGGGTGCGCAGCCCTCCGAGGTGTTCACCCAGGTGTTGGAGACGGTGCTCGGGGAGCAGAAGCCTCAACTGATCGACGTCGGCGACGCGGGCGAGGCCTGCGGCCCGGACGGCTGCTGACCGGCTGGTAGCTAGTGGCGGCGAAGGCACACTGAGCATCAGCGTGGCGGCAAACGTTCAGTTCGCAACGCCCACGCGACTATCGTGAGCGTCAGAGTCAGTATGTTGACTCTGACGTTCACGGTAACCCCGGCAGCCTCGAGGGTGTGCTGCTCGCGGCGGCCGACCAGCGAGGAGACGAGCGTGTAGTGGCCTGGCCGTGACGAATGTCATGATGGGTCATGTTCGCCGACGACGGTGCGTCCGTGCCGACGCTCGACACGCTGAGGAAAGCGACGCCGGGCCTCCCCAGCCTGCCGTTGGCGCTGGTGACGATCGTCGTCGCCTGCTACACCGCCCTGAACGAGCTCGACCGGCTGATCGGCAGCGTCCCGGCGGGCGGGTATTCGGCGAGTTTCACGGCCGCCAACACGGCGCCGAGCGCGCGGGTCTTCGCGCTCTTCGGCGAGCTGGACGGCGCCGCGAACGGGTTCGTTCTCGCGTACGTGCTCGTCGACTGCGCGCTGGCCGTCACCTACGGCTACCTCCTCCACGGCGCCCTCTCCGAGGCGCGACGGCGCGGCGTGATCCCCGCGGGGGCGCCGCTGGGCCTGCTGACCACGCCGCGGCCCCGGCTGGCCGTCGTCGCGGCAGGCGCGGACATCGTCGAGAACCTGCTGCTCCTCGGCGTCGTGGTCGGCGGCCTCCCGCTCGCCCTCCCGGCCATGGCGGCGACGGCCGTGAAGTGGCTGTGCCTCGCCGGAGTGGGCGCCTCGCTCCTCTACGGCGCGCTGGGCACCGCGCGCGGCCGCAAGGTGGGAAGGGACCTGCTGCGCGCCGTCGCCGTCCACCGGTTCTCGCTGCTCGCGGTCCTGCCCGTCACCCTCCTGGCGCTGGTCTCCGGCCCCGGCATCTTCGACCAGCTCCCCGACGTCCAGCGCGCCTGGCTCGACGTGGCCGGCGGCCGGACCGGGCCGCGCGATGGGTTCGTCGCGGTCGTCGCCCTCGGCGCGGTGACGGTGGGCGTCTTCTTGTTGAACCGGCTCGAGACCGACGACCTGTACCGTCGTCGCGCGATGGCGCGGCGCGGCGAGCAACGCCCCGTCGCCCCGCTGTGGCAGTGGCTGTTCGGGCCGATCGTCGCCGGTGTGCTCGCCGGGCTCTCCGCGCTGCTGGGCGGCGTCGTCCGCTGGGGCATCTTCGGGCTCTTCGTGGGCATCCCTCTGGCGGTGGCCGGCGCGTCGTGGTTGCTGCGCCGGCGCGGGACGCTGACCCCGCCCGAGCTCGTCGGGCCGAAGGCTCCGGTCCGCCTGGCCTGGCTCGTCGGCGACGCCCTGGTGCTTGCCGGGGTCGTCGCCGCCTCGCTGGGACTGCTGCGCTCCTTCGTCGTCCTCGCTGCCGTCCCGGAGGGCGGCGCGCGAACCGTGGCGGCGTGGGCGGCCGTCCTCCTCGGCCCCGGGGTTGCGGTGGCCACCTGGTGGGTCGGCATCCCCGCGCTGACATCGGTGTGCGGCCACTGGCCGGGCGTCCGTTCGCTCCTGAGGCCCGGCGCAGGCTGGGGCATGCGCGACCTGAGCCCGGCGGCGCTGGGTGGCACCTCCAGGCGCGCGGTCCGCGGCGGAGCCTGGGCCGGAATCGCGACCAGCGCGGGCCTCCTCGTCCTGATCGGCGCGGGTCCGCGTCAGGCGGCGGACCTCTTCGGCGTGCTCGGGGTCGTCATGATCTCGCTGGGGCTCCTGATGCTGCTCGTGGGCACCACGGTCGCCGTCCACGTGTCGTTCGCGCCGCCGGAGTTGTTCTGGACGAAGGCGCTGCGGCTCCGCGACGTTCCCGTGGTCGGGCTGCTCGTCGTCGTGCTGCTCGCGGCCACCCTGCAGGGCGGCGACACGGCGGTCCATGGCGTCCGGCCCCTCGCGGCGACGGCAAGCCCGGGCGACAGCCCGCAGACGGCGGTGGAGCAGTGGCTCGCGCGGGTCGACGTCGGCGACTGCCGCGTCAACGTGGGCACCGCGAGGAGCCCGCGTTGGGCGCGTCCGATGGTGTTCGTGGCCGCCGAGGGCGGCGGCATCCGCGCCGCCTACTGGACCGCCGCGGTCATGTCCCAGCTCCGCGGAACGTGCGCCGTCGACGCTGTTGCCCTCGCGTCGGGGGTCAGCGGCGGGTCGGTGGGCCTCGCCGTCCTGCGCGCCACGCCGGTCGGCGAGGGGAGCGACGCCGTGTGGGACCTCGGGGGCGCCGCGGCCCTCGGGCAGGCCGTCGACGGCCTGTTGGTCCGCGACCTCGCCTACTCCGTGACGGGCGTTCCCGGGCTTGTCGACGGCGCGTGGCTGGACCGGGCCGGGCTCATGGAGACGGCGTGGGAGACAAGTCTCCCGGGGCTTGCCGCCGACTTCTACGCGCCCGCGAGCGGCGGGCTGAGGGCGCCGCTCGTGCTCAACGCCACCGACGCCAACACGGGCTGCCGCGTGCTCGCCACCCACCTCCGGCTCGACCGCCCTCGGCTTGAGCGGTGCGGGGAGAGCACCGCGCCGCTGGCCAACAGCCGCGACCTGCGCGACTACCTCGCCGACTCCGCCCGACCGCTGGGCGACGGTGACAGGTGCCTTCCCGGCATCCGGCTCTCCAGTGCGGCCATGGCCTCGGCGCGGTTCCCGTACGTGACGCCGTCGGGCGTCGTCGGTCCCTGCCGGGAGGCCGCCGCCACGCAGCTGATCGACGGCGGCTACGCCGAGGGCAGCGGCCTCGGCTCCCTGATCGATCTCGCCCCGCGCCTCCTCGCCGTCGCCCCGGACGACGGCATCCCCGTCCTCCCGATCGTCGTCTACCTCGACAACGGCCGCGGCTCAGACCTCGCGCCGCCCCCGCCGGGCACGCTCCCCGAGCTGCTCGTCCCGCCGCTCGGCCTGCGGAACGCCAGGGGAAGCCAGCAGTCGCCGACGGCGTGGCTACAGCGGGCGGGGGAGCTCTCCGTCGGCCGCGACCCGCTGCCGGCAAGGGTCTTCGTCGTCGCGCAGGACAGCGCCCCCGGCGTGCAGGCGCCGCTGGGGTGGGTGCTGTCGGCGGCGAGCAGGGCGGACATGGACCGCTCGATCCGCGTCGCCGTCGAGCGCGCCGCCCAGCACGGCCCCGACCCGGACGACGAGGAGTTACAGGAGGCGGAGCAGGAGCAGCGCCAGGGCTACCCGGGCCTGGCCGAGCTCGTCAGGCTGTTCCACACCGGCCGCTAGGCCTTCTTCTCGTTCGCGGCCGCCTTGGCCCGGAGCGCGAAGATGTCGAAGGTGTCCCTGAGCTCGACGTCGGGGTCGTTGGCGCCGTCCTCCCAGGGGTCGTACGGCTCCTCGTCGTCGTCCTCGTCGACGAAGCCCTTCGACGGGTCGTACTTGTCCCGCAGCTCGCCCCCGACGGTGGCCAGGTCGCCCAGCAGCTCGTCGGGAAGCGTCGTCAGGATCTCCTCGATGTAGGTGGCCGCCGCCTCCTCCGTCGGGACCTCGCGGTTCTCGCGCTGCGACGTGTACCAGCGGTGGTCGAGGACCTCGTGGAAGAACTGGGCGGCATCGCGCTTGCCCTGCAGGTGCGCGGGGATGCGGCCGACGGCGGGCTCGAACACCTCGACCAGCCACTGGTGGGCCGCCACCGACTCCGGCACGGTGGGCGCCACCTTCGCGCGGAACGTGTCCATGTCGTTCAGCATGCGCCGGGCCTGGTGCTCCTCGGCGTCGAGGCCGGTCAGCCGCATCAGGCGGCGGGTGTGGTGGCCGGCGTCGACGACCTTCGGGCGCATCCGGATGGTGCGGCCGTCGGGTGAGGCGTCGACGTCGATTTCCGCGACGTCGAAGCCCAGGGCGTTCAGCCGCCGCACGCGCCCCTCAAGGCGGTACAGCTCGGACTCGTCGAACTCCTCGACGCCGGTCAGCTCCGCCCACAGCTGGTGGTAGCGCTCCTCGATGGTGCCGACGAGCCACTGCGGGTCGAGCGACGGGTCAAGGATGCCGCCAGCCTCGAGGTCGAGGAACTCTCCGAAGAGGTTGGTGCGGGCGATCTGGAGGTCGTGCGTGCGCTGGCCGTCGGTCAGCTGGTCGTGGATCTCTCCCGTCTCGGCGTCGACGAGGTACGCGGCGAACTCGCCGGCGTCGCGCCGGAACAGGATGTTCGAGAGCGACACGTCGCCCCAGTAGAAGCCGCTCAGGTGCAGCCGGACGAACAGCACGACCATCGCGTCGAGCAGGCGCCCCACGGTCTCGTGCTTCACGCCCGGGTAGAACAGCGAGCGGTACGGCAGGGAGAACGGCAGGTGCTTGGTGAGGAGGACGGGGTCGAGCGGGTCGCCGTTGATGTCGACGCGGCCGAGCACGACGCCGACCGGCTCGACCGACGGGATGCCGAGGTGCTTCAGCTCCGTCAGCAACCGGTACTCCTGGACCGCGACCTCCTCGAGGATCTCCTTCGCGGCGAGGATCTCGTCGCCGACCTGCAGGAACCGCACGACGTGCCGGGAGATGCCCCGGGGGAGCGCGACGAGGTACTGCGTCGGCCACTGGTCGAGCGGCGCTGCCCACGGCAGCCGGATGAGGTCGGCGTCGGGCTTCGCGGCGAGGAATCTGGGCACGCGCCAAGCCTAGCCGGGTCAAGGCCGTGGGCCGAGTGCCCTCTTGGCGTGGACGCGGTGCGTCGGGCGTGACGGGCTCAAGAAGCGGTGGCGGCGCGGTCGAGCGCCTCGGCCACGACGGCGACCAGGTCGTCGGCCGCCTCCACGCCCACGCTCATCCGGATCAGCGCGTCGGTGATCCCCGCGTCGTCGCGGGCCTCGGGCGTCATGCCCGCGTGGGTCATCGTCGCAGGCACGCAGACCAGCGACTCGATGCCGCCGAGGGACTCGGCGAGGTGGAAGACCTGTAACCCGTCGAGGAAGGCGTCGACGGCGGGGGCGCCGCCGGCCAGCTCGAACGACACGAGCGATCCCATGCCCAGCTGCTGCCGGGCGGCGACGTCGTGGCCAGGGTGGTCCGCGAGGCCGGGGAAGTGGACCCGCGCGACGGCGGGGTGGCCCCGCAGCACGGGCACGAGCGCCGCGGTGTTCTCCGCGTGCACGCGCAGCCGCGCGTCGAGGGTGCGGAGGCCGCGCAAGGTTAGATAGGCGTCGAATGGGCTGCCGGTGAGGCCCAGCGCGTTGGCCCACAGCCGCAGTCGCTCGTGGAGCTCCGGGTCTGCGACGACGACCGCGCCGCCGACGACGTCGGAGTGCCCGTTCAGGAACTTGGTCGTCGAGTGGAGAACGAGGTCCGCGCCGAGCTCGAGCGGGCGCTGCAGCAAGGGGGAGAGGAAGGTGTTGTCGACGGCCACCAGCGCGCCGACGGCGTGCGCCGCGTCCGCCGTCGCCCGGATGTCGGTGATCCGCAGCAGCGGGTTCGACGGCGTCTCGATCAGAACCAGGTCCGGACGGCGGCCGATCGCCGCGGCGAGGGCGTCGGCGTCGTTGACGTCCACGAAGTCGACGACGAAACGGCCCTGCTCGGCGAGGAAGGTCAGCAGCCGCCACGTGCCGCCGTAACAGTCGTGCTGGGCGAGCACGCGGCCGCCGACGGGAACCAGGGCCTCGACGACGAGGGTGAACGCGGCCAGGCCCGTCGCGAGCGCCGTGGCGCCGACCCCGCCCTCGAGCGTGGCGAGGGCGTCGTTCAGCTGGTCGCGGGTGGGGTTGCCGGAGCGCGAGTAGTCGTACTGGCGCGGCGACGTCGGCCCCTCGAAGGTGTAGTTGGTGCTGAGATAGATGGGCGGCACCACGGCCCCGTGCGCGGGGTCCGCCCCCAGTCCGGTCCGCATTCCCGTCGTCCAACGCCCAAGCTCAGCCACCGGATCAAGGTAGCCCACCCGGCCGGGTGCGGGCGCGCCTGTTCGCATCCGGCGGAGCGGGAACGGCCGCCGTCGACTCGCCGACGAGCAGCTCGCCGCGGATGGACAGCGGGCTGAACTCCTGCCGGCCCTCGGTGATGGCCCGGACGAGGTAGCGCGACGTCTCGCGCGCGATCTCCTCGGTCGGCTGGACCACCGTGGTGACGGAGGGGACGCAGTAGCGCCCGAAGTCGAGGCCGTCGAAGCCCGTGACGGAGACGTCGCCGGGGACGGTCAGCCCGCGGTCGTGCGCGGCGCGCAGCGCCCCGAGGGCGGCCGCGTCGCACGTCGTCACGATGGCCGTGACGCCGTGCGGCACCTCGCCACCCGCCAACCACGCGTGCACCGACGCGTAGCCGTTATCCATCGTGTAGATGTCCTCGGGATCGGCGCTGGGGATGAGCCAGCCGTCCTCCGGCGCGATGCCCGCGTGGGCGAGCGCGTCGCGGTAGCCCTGATAGCGCAGCGCCCAGGCATGGTCCGACTCCAGGGAGAATCCCGCGCTGGCCGGGCCGAAGGCGATGCGGCGGTGGCCGAGGGCCAGCAGGTGGCGGGTGAGCTCGGCCGCGCCGGACTTGTCGTCCACAGACACCGACGGTGCGCCGTCGAGCAGGCCCATGGCCGTGCAGAACACCACCGGGATGCCGACCCCGGCCAGGTAGTCGGCGAGCGAGGGGTCGTCCGGGACGAGCTTGTTGCCGAAACGCCCCAGGAACACCAGCCCCGCGAGGCGACGCTCGGTCGTCAGCCGGATGATCGTGGCGGTGTTGGCGTCCTGGTCGCTCACGTGGACGGGGTGCAGGTCGAGCCCGGCGTCCGCGAGCTGGTCGCGGACCACGCCGAGGATGTGGTTCGACAGCTCCGAGGTCCAGCCCTGGAAGACGACGGCGACGGTGCGGGTCGACGAGATCTTCAGGTTCTTCGCGGCCGCGTTAGGGACGTAGCCGGTCTCGCGGGCGACCTGGAGGATCCGCTCCCTCGTCCGGGGGCTGATCCCCGTGCGCTCGTTCATGGCCCGCGAGACCGTGCTGACGGCGACGCCGCAGCGCTCGGCGAGCTCGGTGATCGTGATGCTCGACATCGATCACCCCTCGCCGATGTGGCCGCGGCGTCGCATCGGCGTCAGCCCTTGACCGCGCCCGCGACGATGCCGCGGATGATGTGCTTCTGGCTTGCCAGGTAGAAGACGATCACCGGGATCATCGCGAGCACCAGCACGCCCATCATCGCGCCCATGTCGACGGAACCGTAGCCGCCGCGCAGGTACTGCACGGCGATGGGGATCGTCTTGTAGTTCCTGAGGTCGAGCACCAGCGAGGGGAGCAGATAGTCGTTCCACAGCCACATGATCTCGAGGATAGCGACGGTGACCATGGCCGGCTTGAGGATGGGAAGCACGACCTGGAAGTACATCCGGACGGTGCCGCAGCCGTCGATCAGGGCGGCCTCCTCCAGCTCCCGGGGGATGCCCTTGACGAAGCCGGTGAAGATGAACACCGCCAACCCGGCACCGAAGCCCAGGTAGACGACCCAGATGCCGATCGGGTTGCTGAGGCCGAGGTAGTCCGCGAACCAGGACAGCGTGAACATCACCATCTGGAACGGCACGACCAGGTTGAACAGGAAGATCAGGTACAGGAACTTCGCGTACTTGTTGTCCACCCGGACGATCCACCACGCCGTCATCGACGTGCAGAGCAGGATCCAGAACGCCGATCCCAGCGTGATCACCAGCGACCACCCGAAGGCCTCGACGAGTCCGGTCTTCTGGATGCCGAGCAGGTAGTTGTCGAAGCCGACGAAGGTGTCGGCGTTCGGCAGCGAGAACGGCTCGGTCGAGATGAAGATCTTCGCCTTGAAGGAGTTGATGACCACCAGCGCGATCGGGTAGAGGTATGCCAGCGTCAGCACCGAGAAGAAGACGGTCCAGGCCGTGGGCCGCTTGACCTCATTCATTTCCGGCCTCCTTCGAGCGCACGAACCAGTTCTGCAGCAGCGTGACGGTGGCGACGATGATCAGGAAGACGACCGCCTTCGCCTGGCCGACGCCCTCGAACCCCGGGCGGCCGTAGAACGTGTTGAAGATGTTGAGCGCCAACAACTCGGAGGTCCGGGAGGGGGCACCGTTGGTGAGGGCGAGGTTCTGGTCGAACATCTTGAACCCGCCGGAGAGGGTCAGGAAGGTGCACACGGTGATCGCGGGCATCACCAGCGGCAGGATGACGTGCCACAGCGTCTGCCGGCGGCTCGCGCCGTCGACCTCCGCGGCCTCGAGGACGTCGCCGGGAATGGATTGCAGGCCCGCGATGTAGATCACCATCATGTAGCCGATCTGCTGCCATGCCGTGAGCATCACCATGCCCCAGAAGCCGTAGGTCGCGGAATAGGTGATGGACCGCTCCCAGAATCCCAGGATGCCGTTGAGCAGCAGCAGCCAGATGTAGCCGAGCACGATGCCGCCGATGAGGTTCGGCATGAAGAACACCGAGCGGAAGATGTTCGCGCCCTTGATCGCCTTCACCAGGATGTAGGCGACGAAGAACGCGGCGACGTTGATGATGACGGCGGTTACGATCGTGAACGCCGTGGTGTACCACAGGGAGTGGAGGAAGACGGGGTCCGTGAAGACCCTCGTGTAGTTGGCCATGCCGACCCAGGTGGCGCTCGTGATGGTGTTGAACTTCGTGAACGACAGGTAGACCCCCATCACGAAGGGGACGACGAAGCCGATGCAGAACGCGAGGACCGTGGGGCCGGTGAACAGCCAGCCCCAGCGTCTCATTGAGGTGTTCATTGAGATGACTCCTTATGAGAGACGTCCCGGAGCGCGACGCGCACGCTCCGGGACGTCTCATTCGGATGGATCAGCTGTTCGCGAGCTTGACCTCGGCGGCCCAGCCGTCGACGAAGGCGGTCTCGACGCCGGTCCACTCACCGGTGCCCTGCGCGTACTCGAGCAGGGCCTGGCCGACGCCGCTCTTCCACTCGTCGGAGGGCATGGCGGTGAAGTTCCAGGAGACCGGGATCTTGCCGGCCGCGGTGTAGGCCTGGTCCGCGAGCACCAGCGGGTTGGTGGGCGCGAATGCATCGAAGCCGGAGAACGGCGTCACGAAGCCCATGTCGTTGACCAGCGCGGACTGGCCGGTCTCGGAGGTGATGACCCACTCCAGGAACTTCACGGACGCGGCCTGGTTCTCGGCGGACGCCTGGCTGTTGACCACCCAGTAGTTCTCCGAGCCGGTCGTGAGGCCCTGGTTCTCCTCGCCGTCGGCGCCGATGTAGATCGGCAGCATGCCGAGGTCGTCGTCGGCCATGCCGGCGCCGGACAGGTCGCCGTAGGCCCAGGTGCCGTTCTGCAGGAACACGGCCTTGCCGGTGGCGAACTCGGCCGTTGCGTCCTCCATGGTCTTGCCGGAGAGCGTCGTCGGGGCGACCGTCGCGTTGTTGATGTACAGGTCGAAGATCTGCTTGTAGTTCGGCAGGTAGGAGCCCTTGATGGTCTCGGGCTGCCCGACGATGTTGTCAGCCTTGAACTCGTAGTACAGCGGCATGTTGGCCAGGTGCGTCTTGAAGCGCCAGTCGGACGACGGGTCGAAGCCGGACGAGGTGAACGCGCCCTCGACGCCCAGGGCGTCCTTGTTGGCCTGGATGCCCTCCGCGACGGCCTTGAGCGCGGCGAAGTTGTTCAGTTCCTCGATGGACTTGACGGCGGCGTCCGGCAGCTCGAAGTACTTGGCGAGCAGCGCCTTGTTGTAGATGATGCCGTAGGTCTCGATGACGTAGGGCACGGCCGAGATCTGCGAGCCGTCGGCGCTGCTGAGCGCCATCTCGGAGACGTTGAGGTTCTTGTACATCGCCGTGTCGGTGAGGTCGGCGGTGTAGTCCTGCCAGGTGGCGAGGCCGACGGGGCCGTTGACCTGGAAGATCGACGGCGGGTCGGACTTGGCCATCTCGGACTTCAGCGTGGCGGCGTAGGTGCCGGAGGCCGCGGTCTCGACGGTGACCGAGACGCCGGTCTCCTCCTGGTACTTCTTCGCGAGCTCGACCCACTGCTCGGCCTGCTCGGGCTTGAAGTTGAGGTAGTAGACGGAGCCGGTCGCGGCGGGCGCGCCGGTCGTGCCGCCGTCAGAGGGCTTCTCTGCGGCGTCGCCGCCGCAGGCGGCCAGCGAGAGCGACAGGGCGGCCGCCGCGGCGACGGCCAGTGTCGACTTCTTGAGATTGCGCGTAGTCATGACGCTCTGATTCCTCCAGGGGATCGGTGGGTGTCGGGCCCGGCACTCGCTGACAGGTCGTTCACCCGATGGACGGACAGGAACGGAAACGTTTCCTCTCATGGTCGACTCTACTGTCGGGCGAGGGGAGGGACAAGCTGAGGATGGTCACAATTCGGTAAAGTTCCGCGGCGCGGACGGGCGGCCTCACGCGGCCGGGGGAGCCTCCGGGAGCCACGGCGACACGGCCCGATTCAGCAGGGGGATGGTGGCGTAGGCGGCCATCGGCCACCCGCCGAGCAGGAGCGGGGGCAGGGCGGCGGGCACGGTGATCGCGACGGCGACGGCGAGGGCGACGATGCCCGCGGCGACGCCGAACGCGCCGAGCGCGTAGGGGAGCCTGACGAGGGGGATCAGCAGCGCGTTCTTCAGCGTCGCGCCGACGGGGTTCTCGAACCGGGCCTGGAGGAACCAGGGGAAGGGGAACACGAGCGCGACCACGACGGAGACGAGGACCTTGGCGACCAGCAGGTCGGCGACGGGCAGCAGCGCCCAGGAGGCGGCGAGGCCGCCGATGATCGGCGCGGCGATCGCCCAGAGCAGGGTCGCCCGCCCCAGGTTGGCGCGGAACGAGCGCAGGTAGAGCGCCGTCGTCCCGCCGCCCTGCCCGTCGTGCAGCCGCCACAGCGTGTCGTACAAAGCGGTCATGGCCGCCCCGAAGGTGACGAGCGGGATCGACGAGGCGATCAGGAGGAGATTGAGCAGCACGAGGTCGCCGACGCGGGCGACGCCCTGCCAGAAAGGGGCCTCGGTGTCGAAGATGCGGCCGAACATCCTGCCCCTGTCGTCGGTTGGTGGCTATGCAAAGGGCCCCGCGGACAACCGCGGGGCCCTCTGTGCGTTGGGTGCGTCAGCTGATGCGCAGACCGGACTTGGTGCTGAACACGTGCACGTTGGCCGGGTCGGCGACGAGGCGGACCATGTTGCCGCGATCGGGAGCCGTGCGGGCCGCGACGCGGGCGATGATCTGCTGCGCGGTGAGCTTCTCGTTGTCCGAGAGGCCGGCGAGCGTGCCGTAGAGGTACGAGTCGGCGCCGAGCTCCTCGAGCACGGAGACGTCGATGCCGATGCCGGTGCCGTCGGGGGAGACCGCGAAGGCCTCGGGACGGATGCCGACGGTGAGGGTGGCCTCACCCTCGGCCTTGGCAAGGGTCTCGCGGGGGACGCGCACGACGTAGTCGCCGATCTGCACGCCGTCCTCGGTCCGCTTGCCCTCGAGCAGGTTCATGGCGGGGGAGCCGATGAAGCCGGCGACGAAGAGGTTCTTCGGGGCGTCGTACAGGGCCAGCGGGGTGTCGACCTGCTGCAGAATGCCGTCCTTCATCACCGCGACGCGGTCACCCATGGTCATGGCCTCGACCTGGTCGTGCGTGACGTAGACGGTGGTGACGCCGAGGCGCTGCTGCAGCGCGGCGATCTGGGTGCGGGTGGCGACGCGCATCTTGGCGTCGAGGTTCGACAGCGGCTCGTCCATGAGGAACACCTGGGGCGAGCGGACGATCGCGCGGCCCATGGCGACGCGCTGACGCTGGCCACCGGAGAGGGCCTTCGGCTTGCGGGCGAGGAAGTCCTCGAGGCCGAGCATCTTGGCGGCCTCCTGGACGCGGGCCTGGCGCTCGGCCTTGGGCACGTTCTGCATCTTCAGCGCGAAGCCCATGTTGTCGGCAACGGTCATGTGCGGGTACAGCGCGTAGTTTTGGAAGACCATCGCGATGTCGCGGTCCTTCGGGGGCAGGTCGGTGACCTCGCGGTCGCCGATGAAGATGCCGCCGGCGTTGACCTCTTCGAGGCCCGCGAGCATGCGCAGCGAGGTCGACTTGCCACAGCCGGAGGGGCCGACGAGAACCATGAACTCGCCGTCGGCGATCTCGAGGTTCAGCTTGTCGACGGCTGCGCGATCCGAGCCGGGGTAAACGCGAGTGGTGTCGCGAAAGCTAACGGTGGCCATGCCACACTTCCTTTCCACGGGCAGGTACGTGCCCGACGATCCGTAGTGGATAGGAACCCTGTGTTTAGGTGTCCTGCGCGGCACTCTACACCGGGGGTGCGGGGTCCGGGCAATGGGGATGAAGATGAGATTGAGGGCTGCCCGGACGACGGGCCGTCGGTGCCCGGCCCGTCACGTACCATTCAGGCCGTGAGCGAGCAGCGCGAGAACCCCGGCCCGGACGAGGGCGAGGCCGTCCCGTCGGAGGAACCGGCATGGTGGGAGGCCGAGGGGATGCCGTGGAAGAAGGAGCCGCAGCGCGCCGACTACCTCTGCCTCACCTGGTTCGGCGTCATCGCCGTCTTCAGCCTGATCCTGCTGCCCACGCGCGCCTGGCTGCTGGGCGTCGCGCCCGACTGGCTGGCGATGATCACCGGCGGCCGCACGGCCGTCGCCGCCAGCGGCGCGATCGCCTCCACCGGCGCGATGCCGCACTGGCCGATCGTGCTCGCCGTCGCCTCGGTGCTCAGCCTCAAGTTCGACTGGGTCTACTGGTGGGCAGGCCGCCTCTGGGGGCGCGGCATGATCGAGATCTGGGCCGGCCAGTCGAAGCGCGCCGCCCGCAACTACGAGCGTGCCGAGCGCTGGGCCGACAAGCTCGGCCCCATCGGCTTCTTCATCGCCTACGTTCCCATGCCGCTGCCGCTGATGCAGGTCGTCTTCGTGCTGGCCGGCGCCTCGGGGATGAGCCTCAAGCGGTTCCTGATCTACGACTACATCGCGTCGACGATCTGGCTGGTCGGCTTCTTCCTCGCCGGCTGGTGGCTGGGCGAGGGCGCCGTGGAGGTCCTGGACTGGTACGCCAAGATTGCGGGCTACGTCGCGATCGGCCTGATCGTGGTGATCGTCGTCGCGACCGTGCGACGCTCGCGCGCGAAGCCAACCGCTCGTTGAGCCGGGCCCCCGCGCGGAGCGCCGGGCCCGTGTCGAAGCGAGTTACCGTCCGCAGACCGCGACCAGGAAGTCCGAGTCGGCGGCGAACGGGCGGAGGTCCCACGTCGACAGAGCGAGCTGGAGGGTGAGCCCCGCGGCCTCGACGTCGGCGAAGAACTCGGCGAACTCGTAGCCGCGGCCGGCGCCGAAGCCGATGATCGCGCGGCCGCTCGGCGCCAGGTGCGCGGCGATGCGGCGCAGCACCTCGACCCGGGTCGACGGCGCCAGGAACCCCATCACGTTGCCGGCGGAGACGATGACGTCGAAGTCGGCCTCGACGCCCCGCGCGGGCAGGTCGAGCTCGGCGAGGTCGCCGACCAGGAACGTGGGCCCGGGGTGGTCCTCCTCCGCGGCCGCGATCAGGACCGGGTCGACGTCGACGCCCACGACGGTGTGCCCGCGCTCGTGCAGGTATCCGCACAGGCGGCCAGGGCCGCAGCCCGCGTCGAGGATGCGCGCGTTGCGCCCGACCATGGCGTCGACCGTGCGCGCCTCGCCGTACAGGTCGTGCCCGTTGGCCTCCATCATCTTGAAGCGCTGGATGTAGCGGTGGGAGTGCTCGGGGTCCGCCGCGATGATGCGGGACCACTTGCTGGGCTCAGGAGTCATGCCCGCCATTGTGGCGCGGCTGCGGCCGTGGGGCCACTTCGGAGCCTCCTGAGGGAGTCGAACCCTCGACCACTCGCTTACAAGGCGAGCGCTCTGGCCGCTGAGCTAAGGAGGCGCGGCCCGCCCATTGTGCCCTATTTCAGGGTTTCAGGCGCCGGATGCTGCCACGAACAGCTGGCCGTGTCCCGCGACGGCGATCTGCTCGTCGGCGGCGACGAAGACCGCGTCGCCGACCCTGAGATGAACGGGGCCGTCGTCGCCCGTCAGGGTGAAGTCGCCGGATGCGACGAGCGCGATGCGGCCCGAATCCGGGCGGGGCATCGTCTGGGTGCGGGCGTCCACGGGCGCCATCAGCCACAGCTCGAACTCCGGGAACGACGTCGGATACACGTACGTGCCGTCGGCTCCCTCGGCGATGAGGACCTCGGGGCTCATGGGCTGGAACGCCACGACCTGGAGCAGGCCGTCGACGTCGATGTGCTTCTTGGTGAGGCCGCCGCGCACCACGTTGTCTGAGTTCGCCATCGCCTCGACGGCGGTGCCGCGCAGGTAGGCGTGCATGACCCCCGCCTCGAGGGCGATCGCCTCGCCGGGCTGCAGCGTGAAGCGGTTCATGAGGAGCGCGGCGATGATGCCCGGGTCGCCGGGGAAGTGCTCGTCCAGCTCGACGGCGGTGCGGGCGAACTGGCCGAGCTCGCCCGGCGCGTCGAGGTTGGCGACCGCGGCCGAGAGGAGGACGTCGACGAGGTGGCGGCGCTCGTCCTGATGGTCGAGGGTGAGGACGTCGAGGAAGACCTCCTGCAGCGCGGGGTAGGGGCAGCGGTCGCGCAGCGGTCCGATGATGGAGGCCAGGTCCTCGCCGACGCCCAGACCCTCGAAGAGGGCGGCGGTCATCTGCGGGTCGCGGAAGCCGATCAGCCCCTCGAAGGGCGTGAGCGCGACGATCGTCTCCGGCTTGGGCCAGTCGTCCTTGTAGGAGCGGCGCGGGTCGTCGGGCGGCAGCCCCAGCAGCGACTCGCGGGCGTATCCGGCCTCGGCCTGCTCGCGCGACGGGTGCGCCTGGAGGCTCAGCGGGGAACCGGCGGAGAGGAACTTCAGCAGGAAGGGCAGTTGCACGCCGTAGGCCGACTCGGTCGCGGCGCCGAGAACCTCGGGGTGTTCGCGAACCAGCAACTCGAGCGTCGAGCCGTCGGCGAGGGTCGCCGGGCCGCTCGGGTGGGTCCCGAGCCAGTACTCGGCCCAGGGGCGGCCGTCGGGTTCGCGTCGGAGCAGGTCCGGTAGTTCCGTCCTGCTTCCCCAGGCAAAGTGCTGGACGTGCCCGTTCAATCGGCGCATGGCGAGTCGA
>DAONOU010000005.1:23173-24740 GCA_035409265.1 Arachnia sp.
TCGTCGAATGACAGCGATGTGATTCGGGGCGTAGACTGCGCGGCATGTCGGAGGCCCTTTCCCTGCACAGCCCGGTCGAGTTGACCGAGCGCGACGCCGCCATCCTCGACTTCGAGGACAGCTGGTTCACGTCGTCGGTGCCCAAGGAGCAGGCCATCATGGAGCGCTTCTCCATGTCCTCGGCCCGGTACTACCAGCAGCTCAACGCGCTGATCGACGAGCCGTCCGCGCTCGCGCACAAGCCGTTGCTCGTCAAGCGCCTGCGCCGGATGCGCACCCAGCGCCAGGCGGCGCGCTCCGCCCGTCGTCTCCATGGCTGACCACCTCTGAATGGCTATATACGCGTTCGTCGACGCATACAGAGATTTGTGCTCGCGACCAGCGTCCTGATCCCCTCGCGGACGGGGCGCTTCGCGTTCTCTCGATACCCGCCGGCCCTCAGCCCCGCCTGGCGTTCGAAGTGGTTGGCCGACGCGCGGTCACCCGTGCGCAGGATCGACCAGCCCGCCGCCGCGAAGTAGAGCGGAAGGAACGGCAGCCCGAGGCAGTAGGCCCACTGCCAGGCGTGCGCGTCCTCGTGAGGGAGGAGGTTCGGCGTCCTCTCCTCGGCCTGCTCCAACGACTGGCGGAAGACGAGCACGACGCTGCCAACCGTCATCGCGCCGGCGTTGGTGACGGGGAGCCGGACGTGGTCGGCGACGACGAGCCCGTCGCGCAGGCGCAGGCGTCCCCGGCCCGCGATGCTCAGCGCGATCCCGAGCGGCGTCGACAGGTTCGCGACGTTGGCCAGGTTGCGCAGGAGGAGCGAGACGTTCATCTGGTTCCCTTCCGTCTTCGACGCGGTCGCGGCGTTGCGCGCGCCGGGTCTCCAGGCGCGTTGCTCTTTGCACTCTCTTGGGTCGAGTGCTAATAATGGTGTTAGCACTCTCCGATGGGGAGTGCTACCGAATCGCAGGTGAGGCAACTTGCCGTCCGTCGCGGGCACCCGAGGTTCACCCCAGAAGAGTAAACGCACCGGGGCTCACGCCCCAATGACGGGAGGACTCCCGAACTACCATGGCAAAGCTGATTGAGTTCAACGAGGACGCGCGCCGCGGCCTCGAGCGCGGCATGAACACCCTCGCCGACGCAGTGAAGGTGACGCTCGGCCCCAAGGGCCGCAACGTCGTCCTCGAGAAGAAGTGGGGCGCCCCCACCATCACCAACGATGGCGTGTCCATCGCCAAGGAGATCGAGCTCGAGGATCCCTACGAGCGCATCGGCGCCGAGCTCGTCAAGGAGGTCGCGAAGAAGACCGACGACGTCGCGGGCGACGGCACCACCACCGCCACCGTGCTGGCCCAGGCGATGGTCCGCGAGGGCCTGCGCAACGTGTCGGCCGGCGCGAACCCCATCGAGCTGAAGAAGGGCATCGAGACCGCCGTCGCGGCCATCTCCGCCCAGCTCTCCGAGCTCGCGATCGACGTCGAGACCAAGGAGCAGATCGCCGCCACCGCGTCGATCTCCGCCGCCGACACCACCGTCGGCGAGATCATCGCCGAGGCGATGGACAAGGTCGGCAAGGAAG
>DAONOU010000006.1:0-5319 GCA_035409265.1 Arachnia sp.
ATAGAACTCGTTCCAGATCCAGATGAAGAAGAACACCGCGAGCACCGAGAGCGTCGGGCGGAGCACCGGGACGACGACGCGCCAGAGGATCCGCCACGCCGAGGCGCCGTCGACGCGCGCGGCCTCGATCAGCTCCTTGGGGAAGGTGCCGAGCACGCCGGCGAGCAGATAGGTGCCGTACGCGCCCTGGATCACGATGAAGATCACGATCACGGACCACACCGTGTTCAAGGTCGACGTGGCCTGCGCGCCGTAGAACAGCGGGTAGACCAGCGCCTCCTGCGGCACCATCGTGGCGATCAGCAGCACCGCGACCACCCAGGTCCGCGCCTTGATCCTGCCGATCCCGATGGCGTATGCGGCGAGCACGGAGATCAGCAGCCCGCCGAGCGTGACGAGGCCCGAGACCAGGACGGAGTTCCACAGCGCCGTCGGGAAGTCGATCAGCGTCAGGAACCGCTCGAATGCGCTGAGGTCCAGCGCCTTCGGCAGCGCGAGCGGGCCGTTGGCCGAGTAGTCGGCGTTCGACTTGAACGAGTTCATCGCCACGAGCAGGAAGGGTGAGAGCATCACGACGGCGAACGCGACGCCGAGGGTCACGACGATCACCGTCGAGACGCGCGGCCTGCCCTTGGCGCGCGGCGCGGACAGGTGATGGACGAGTGCCTTGTCAGTCATCGGTCGCCCTCCTTTGGAACACGAGCATCCCGATGGCGATCACCAGGATCAGCAGCGCCATCACGTTGGAGATGGCGGCGCCGTAGCCGACCCGCGACAGCTCGAAGAAGTTGCGGTAGGCGTAGTAGGAGGGCACCACCGTCGAGCCCTCCGGGCCGCCGCCGGTCAGGATGAGGATCGGCGCGAACACCTTCAGGGCGCCCACGAGCGCGGTCAGCGTGACGATGAAGATCTCCGGCTTCAGCTCCGGCAGGGTGATGCGGGTGAACTGGGACCACCACGACGCGCCGTCGACATCGGCGGCCTCGTAGATCGACGGGTCGACCCGGCCGAGGGCCGCCATGAAGATGACGACGGGGTATCCCAGCTGCAGCCAGATCAGCATCAGCATGATGCCGTAGATGGCGACGTCCGCCGACCCCAGCCAGTCGGGCGGGCTCGCGACCCCGATCGCCGTGAGGACGGCGTTCAGGGCGCCGCCGTCGGTGTCGAGGATCCAGCTCCACATGAAGCCCGCCACCGCGATCGGCAGGATCTGCGGCAGGTAGTACGAGCCGCGCAGGAACGCGGCGGTCCGCTCCCCCACGCGGGGCGCCACGAGGTTGAAGAGGACCGAGGCCAACAGGAGGCCGACGAGCGTCGGCACCACCACGATGGCGACGATCATGTAGAGCGTGTTGCGGAACGACTGCCAGAACGTCGGATCCTGCATGAGCTCCACGTAGTTGCCGAGCCCTACCCAGGTCATCTCCGACGCCCCGCCCTGCCAGTTGTGGAGGCTGAACCACACGTTCATGACGAGCGGGATCGCGACGATGATCAGGAACCCGGCGGCCATGGGCGCGAGGTAGGCCCAGTACCTGGGCCGCTCCGGCCGCTCCCGGGGAGGCGCGGGGGCCCGCCCTCCCCGGGTCGTGACTGCGGAGGCCGTCATCTCAGCGGCCGAGTCCCGCGTCGTAGAACTTCTGCAGCGCGGCCAGGTACTCGTCGGCCGTCTCGTTGCCGTTCGACATCTTCTGCATGTGCTCCTGGATGAAGTCCAGGAAGCCCGTCACGGGGTAGTCGGGGTAGAACGAGAGGAGGTCGCCCTCCATCAGCGGCGTGAACCCCTCGGCGTAGGCGCGGCTCAGGTCGTCGGTGATCAACGACGTGTCGCCGGCGATGGCCAGGCCGCCCTCGGTGCCGATGAGGTTCTGCACCTCCTCGCTCAGCGTGAGGTCGATGAAGTCGTAGGCGAGGTCCTTGTTCTTCGCCTTCTCCGGGACGCCCAGCAGGTGGCCGGAGGAGCCCATGGTGAGGTTGGCGCCCGGCATGGTGAACCATCCCCAGTCGAACTCCGCCTCGTTCTTGGCGCGCGTGAACACGCCGTGGTTCCACATCACCATCGCGCCGTTCTGGCTCAGCCAGTTCACGGTCGCCTGCTCGAAGTTCAGACCGGAGATCCGCTCGCCGGTGTACTTCCTGTTGATCCACTCCTGGAACTGGTGCGTGCCCTTCCTCCACGGGTCGGCGTTGAAGTCGATGGGCGCGCGGGTGAACATGAAGTCGTCGATCTCGTCGCGCGTCGCGTACGCGCTGACGAGCGAGTACCAGATCCACATCTGGTTGAAGCCCTGGCTGGTCGCCGCCGAGCTCGAGATGGGGGTGATGCCCTCGGCGAGGAAGGTGTCCATGAGCGCCTCGAGCTCCGGGATGCTGGCCGGGGGCTGGTTCGCTCCCACCTTGGCGAACAGTTCCTTGTTGTAGAAGAAGGTGACGTACTCGCCGATGTTGGGGACGCCGTACCAGTCGCCGGAGCCCGCCTTGCCGTTCTCGTACTGCGCGAACGACCGCATGGAGCCGGTGATCTTCTTGTCCCAGCCGCGCTCGGCGACGACGTCGGTGATCGGGGTGAGGAGGCCCTGGGCGGCGAGCTGCCCGCCGTCGGCGTTGCCCTTGTTGAACTCGACGACGTCGGGCACGTCGTTGCCGGACAGCGTGATCTTCGCGCTCTGCCGGACGGCGTCGAAGCTGGTCTGCTGAAGGTCGACCGTCACGTCGGGGTGCTTCTCCGTGAACAGCTCGACGGCGCGCTTCCACCCGATGCCCTGGGGCGTGGTCGGGTCCTCGTACTGGAGGATCTTCAGTGTCTTGGCGCCGGACGAGCCCTCGGAGGGCGAGCACGCCCCGAGGCTGAGAAGGGCCGGGGTCGCGACGGCGGCGCCGCCCAGCTTGAGGGCTCCGCGGCGGGTGATTCCTGTCATGGCAGGACTCCTTTCATCAACTGTGATGTGACTGGGATGGATGGTTTTCGGGGTTGGCGAACGACGGGCAGGGCGCCCGTTCGTCGTGGAGGTTGTTGGTTAGATGGTTGTCGAATATCCGGGTGGCCCGACGGTGCTCCGTCGAATCAGCGGGCAGGGGGTCAGTTCCACCCCGGGATGGCCCGCGTTGCCGTTGATGGCGGCGATCACGGCCTCGACGGCGCGGGCGCCCATGGCGTGGTGGTCCAGCCGGACCGTCGTCAGCGGCGGGTCGAGCGCGGTCGCGATGGTGGGTTGGTCGTCGAAGCCGACGATGCTGAGGTCGGCGGGGACCCTGATCCCCCGCTCGCCCGCGACCTGGAGCACCCCCATCGCGATCAGGTCGCCGAAGCAGAAGACCGCGGTGGGCCGGGCGCGGTCGAGCAGCGCGCGGGCCGCCCTCCGCCCCTCGGGCGCGGTGGGGTCCTCGACGTTCTCCACGAGGAGGGGATCCGGGTCGATGCCTGCCTCGACGAGCGCCGCCCGCCACCCCTCCTCGCGCATCTCGCGGGCGATGAACCGACGGTCGGCGGTGCCGATGTAGCCGATCCGGGTATGGCCCTGCTCGATCAGGTGCGTCGTCGCCGCATGGGCGCCCTGGTACTCGTCGGGGATCACGGCGTACCCGGCCGCCCGCTCGTCGGCCGGGCGGCAGTCCGCGCAGACGATGGGCACGTCGGTGGGGAGCGACGGCACCGGGCGCACCCGGTGGTAGTCCGTCGCGAGGATGAGCCCCTCCACGTCGCGCTGGAGCAGGCTCTGCAGTGCCAGCTCCTCCGAGTCGCGGTCGGTGCGCAGGTAGACGCTGAACAGCACATAGCCCGCGTCCCAGGCGGCCTGTTGGGCTCCGCGGATCAGCTCCGGGGAGAAGGGCGACCCCGCGATCGAGTCCGCGAGGAGCCCGATCGTGTGGGTGCGCTTGCTGCGAAGGGTCTTCGCCGCGAGGTTGGGGTAGTAGCCGAGGCGCTCGGCCGCCGCGCGGATCACCTGCGCCGTCTCCTCGTTGACGCGGCCGCCGCTCTTCCCGTTCAGGACGAGGGAGACGGTCGAGACGGACACGCCGACGTCCTGGGCGATGTCCTTGAGCCTTGTCACGATCCGCACCTCCTTCGGCGAGCGTCAAACGTTTGATTCGGTCTGATCTCATCGCACGGCGTCAAACGTTTGACGTCAAGCAGCGTTATAGAATCGTTATCGTTGCTCGCACGGCATTCCACCCAGCCGAAGCGGAACCTCTAGGAGTCGGATGTTGGTTCAGATCTGAACCAACATCCGACTCTTAAGGAGGTCCTGATCAATCTCACGTCGCACGCGTGAGCCGTCCCTATAGCAACACGCCCGCGAGCAGCTCGAAGGCGTGGAGGCGCGCGGGCCAGCTATCGGCGGGGTCGCCGGGGCGGGCGCCGCAGATGGGGTGGATCATGATCTCGTCGACCTCGAACTCGGCCGCGGTGTCGCGCAGCTGCGCGGCGACCTGGTCGACGTCGCCGACGGCCCACGAGGACGCCGCATCGGCCATCACCTGACGCAGGTCGTCGGTCAGAACCGCCTTCACGTCGTCGCCCGCCAGGCGCTGCCGCGCCATCCCGCGGCCGGAGAGGAAGCTGCCCATCGCGTGGAGGTACGGCTCGGCGAGGTCCCAGGCCTCGTCGGCGGTGTCGGCGACGGCGACGTTCATCGACAGGAACGTGCGCGGGGTGGAACCGTGCGGGCTGGGCTGGAAGTCGCCGCGGTAGAGGTCAAGGGCGCGCTGCGTCCCGCGGCCAGAGAAGTGGTGCGCGAACACGTACGGCAGCCCCATGGCCGCGGCCAGCTGCGCGGAATAGTCGCTGGATCCGAGCAACCAGACCTGCGGCGGATGGATCAGCTCGGGCGTCGCGCGGAGGCGATAAGGTTCGCGGCCCCGCAGCGGGATCTCCGCGCCGCCGGGCGCGAGCAGCGCGAGGATGTCGGCGATGTTGCGCGGGAACTCGTGCACCGGGTCCGCCGGGCGGCCGTCCGCCGACACCCAGTGCCCGCCGTCGAGATGCCCGCGGATCGCCGCCGAGGTCACCGGGTCCGTGCCGGGCGCGCGGCCGATCCCCAGATCCACCCGGTCGCCGTAGACCGCGCCGAGCAGCGCGAACTGCTCGGCGATCGCCAACGGCGCGTGGTTCGGCAGCATCACGCCGCCCGAGCCGAGGCGGATCTGAGTCGTTGATTCGCCGAGGTACATCAGCTCGACGGCGGGCGTCGTCGACACCACGGCCTCCGCGTTGTGGTGCTCGGCCACCCAGTAGCGGGTGAAGCCGAGGCGGTCCGCGGCGCGCACCAGCTCGCGGCTCGCCCGCAGCGACTCCCCCACCGTCTGCCCCACGCG